>JBAVPI010000088.1:0-4878 GCA_049692915.1 Pyrinomonadaceae bacterium | reverse complement strand
GTATTGATTCACGAAGCGACCTTCGCGCGCGACGACGAGCATCTGGCGCAGCGCAGTCTTCATTCGACGGCGGAGATGGCTGCGCGCGTCGCCTCGGAAGCGGGCGCGGGCCGACTCATCATGACGCACTTCAGCCCGCGTTATGCCGAGGGCAACGCGGTTGAGCCGAATGCTTTGCTCCGCGAGGCCCGCGCCGTCTTCGCCGCGACGGAGATGGCGCGCGACTTCATGTCGGTCGAAGTGCCGAGGCGTCACGAGCCGACGGAATCAGCGTCAGCCGGTGCGGATTTAGTTTGACGGGATGCGACCGTCAATCCTTTGAACGCGGCTTGCGTTTCGGACGCCGCGCCCGTAAGGTCTTCGGCATCTCCGGGCTGTTCGAGTTGGACACGACGCGTAGTATGTGTGGTACGATGTGCCGTGCTTGCAACGCACGGGCGGGTGCGCCGGAGATTTTCACGCGGGCGAAAGTTAACCCAACACAGAGATGAGGAGCGAGGGACATGTCTTTCAACAAAATCATTATCGTCGGCAATCTGGGGCGCGACCCGGAACTGCGCTACACGCCGCAGGGCACGGCGGTCTGCGCCTTCACGATGGCGACGAACGAGCGCCGCAAGGATAAGTCGGGCGAGCAGCAGGACATCACGACGTGGTTCAGGGTCACGGTCTGGGGCCGTCAGGCCGAGACCGTCTCGAAGTATTTGACGAAGGGCCGCAGCGTCTATGTCGAGGGACGCCTGCACGTCGAAGAATGGACGGACAAGGAAGGCAAGCCGCGCCACACGCTCGAAGTCAATGCCAGCGACGTGCAGTTCATTGACGGCGGCGGCGACCGTGGCGGCGGTGGCGGCGGCGACCGCGAAGGCATCCCCGTCCGTTCTTCGGATCAGGGGGCGTCGCGCGGGGGCGGCGGTCGTGACGCAGCACCGGCTGGTGAGATGGATGACGACGAGATTCCTTTCTAAGCGTCCGTCCTTCGGAATCTCAATCCTTTCCGCGCCTCTGCCTGAGAGCGTGTCTCGCGTGGAGGCGTGGAAGGGAACAACTCTCGCGCGCCTCCACGTGGACGTGAACGCGAAGATGAGTTTTCGTGCTTGATGAGTGCGACGCCGCTCGAACTACGATTTGACGCCGGGACGCTTTTGCTGGACGGCGCGCATGAATCGTCGCACGTGCCCGGAGCGTTTCGCTGGGACGCGCGCGTGCTGCGCTGGCGCGCACCGGCCTACAGTTATCGTCAGGTCATCAGCGATTTAGTTCGCTCCGGCACTCCTTACGCAGACCGCGCGCGCGCCTACCACGAATTCGACTTCCCGACGAAATTCATCGCCGAGCCGCGGCCTTACCAGCGCGAAGCCATCGCCGAATGGCGCAGGCATCGTCGTAACGGCGTCGTCATTCTCCCGACGGGCGCGGGCAAGAGTCTCGTCGCGCAGATGGCGATTGAAGAGGTCAAACGCTCGACGCTCGTCGTCGTCCCGACGCTTGACTTGATGAATCAGTGGTACGACCTGCTGCTCTCCTGCTTTCAGGCCGAAGTGGGTCTCATCGGCGGCGGCTACTTCGAGACGGGCGCGCTGACGGTCACCACCTACGCCTCCGCCTTTCGCTTCATGGAGCGCCTCGGCAACCAGTTCGGCCTCATCGTCTTTGACGAGTGCCATCACCTGCCTTCGAGCGTTTACCGCTACGCCGCGGAGCTTTCGATTGCGCCCTTCCGTCTCGGACTCACGGCCACGCCCGAACGCGCCGACGGCGAAGATCAAACGCTCGACAAACTCATCGGCCCCATCGTCTTCCGCCGCGAGACGCACGAACTGGCGGGCGAGTATCTCGCAGACTACAGCGTCGTGCGCCTGAACGTGCAACTGAGCGCGGAGGAGCGCGCCGCTTACGAGCACGAGCGGGAAATCTTCCGGCGTTTTTTGAGCGAGAAAGGAATCGGCCTGAGCAGTTTGCACGGCTGGCAGATGTTCATCGCCGCGAGCGCGCGGAGCGAAGATGGACGCCGCGCGATGATGGCCTATCGCGAATCGAAACGCATCGCGCTCGGCACACACTCGAAGCTCCGCGTGTTGAGCGACCTGCTCGTGCGACACAGGCGCGAGCGCACCCTCATCTTCACCGCCGAGAACGAGATGGTCTATCGCATCTCGCGTCAGTTTATGATTCCGGCGATCACGCACGAGACGGGCATCAAAGAGCGTCGCGTGTGGCTCGAAGCCTTCAACGCGGGCGAAGTGCTGGCGCTCGCCACCTCGAAGGTCTTGAACGAGGGCGTCAACATCCCGGAAGCGGCAATCGCCGTCGTGCTCTCAGGCTCAGGTTCGACGCGCGAACACATCCAGCGATTGGGGCGCATACTTCGCAAGACGCCGGATAAAGAGGCCGTGCTTTATGAAGTGGTGACGAGCAATACCACGGAGGAAGGCATCAGCAAGCGACGCGGCGGCGGCGAGCAGTTTCGCGAAGGCAAGGCGCAGCATGGGACTCTCATCTAAAAACTTACAGGACGTGCGACGCGACTCTAAAGCGAGCCACGCGAGATCGGCACAAGATGAATTAACAGGGATGGACAGGATGCACAGGATTAATACCATCAGCCATCAATTCATCCTGTCCATCCTGTCCATCCCTGTTTGAATCTCCTGAGTTTTAATTTAGATATTTATGTTAACCGCCGATCTCGCCCTCAGCTGGCAGCGTGGCGACCAACTCAAGCCGCGTTACGTGAAAGTAGAGGATGCGTCATATCTTCAGGAGGCCGAAGATTTAATCAACGTCTTCAGCAGTCACGAGGGCGACACGCGCGCCTCTCTCGAAGGAGAGTTGCAGGAGTACGTCGGGACGGGGACTGACTACAAAATCCTGCGCGGGTTAATCAAGCTGCTCACCGACCGTTGCGAGTTCGAGGTCGGCGTCGCGCTCGACCCTGCGGAAATCCGCCGCGCGCTTTTTCTCAAGGCGCGTGCGCGACATCCGGTCGTCAACGAAGATGCGCGCGCGCAACTGATCGGGGAAGTCGCCGTTGAATTAGCGTGCGAGCCGGAAGCGGTGCTCGAAGGCTTGTACGCAGACCTGCCTGAGAATCAGCGGCTCACTTCATTCGAGTCGCTCGCGGCGCGCGAACTGCTCGACCTCTACAACGTGGCGCAGGCTCAGGCGCTGCTCTATCGCTGCGTGGAGATGCGTCTGTGGGTCGCGCCGCAGAGCGCCGAAGGCTATCGCGAGTTGTTCGGCGCGATCAAAGCTTACCGGTTGATTCACACCGTGCGCGGCAATTCGCGCGACGGCTATGAAATTCGCCTCGACGGGCCGGTCTCCATCTTTCAACGTTCGCAGAAGTACGGCATTCAGATGGCGGTCTTTCTGCCCGCGCTCCTGCTCTGCACGGGCTGGCGCATGAAAGCTGAGATTTCGACGAGGCCGGGCAGCGTCGCCTTCTTCGAGTTGAGCAGCGAGCAGACCCAACTGCGTTCTCATTACGAGAGCGCGATGGGTTACGAGAACCCCGTCATCGAAGCCTTGGCCGCCGCGTGGGAGAAGGCCGGAAGCGTCTGGACGCTTGAGCGGAGCAGTGAAGTGATTGACCTCGGCGACAGCGCCTTCATCCCGGATTACATTATCCGCCACCCGTCGGGCCGCGACGTGTATCTCGAAATTCTCGGCTTCTGGACGCCCGATTACCTGCGCGAGCGATTGCGCGAGTTTGAGCACGCGCGCCTCACGCATTTCATCGTCGCCGCTTGGGAAGACCTGCGCGGCAGCCGCGACGCGCTGACCAGCATCCCGCCGCACACCATCGTCTTCAAGCGAAAACTCGACCCCGCGCTCGTCGAGTTGATGGCCGACAAACTTGTCGCCGACGAGCCTTGAACCGTTGTCCGGCGCGGGCCGCCCCTGACGCCGCCGCCTCTATTTTCCACGCGCGCACGGTCACTTGTTCCACGCCTAACGTGCGCTGCAAATTCAAGACCCATTTTCCACGCGCGCACGGTCAGTTGTGAAACTACAAGTTCGACGGGCCGAAACTCACTGACCGAAAAGAACTGCTTGCCTGTCGTCCCGTGCCGATGTCTCGTCGCGCCAGCTTTCTGCCTACCGCTCTCCGCCTGCTATAATCCACGCGTTCAGTGCGGGACGAAATTGATCACGCGAGCCACATTCATTGTCCGAACAAACTTTAAACAACCGATTGCGCGGCATCCACGTCCCTTTCCCCACGCCGTTCGGCGCGGACGGCGAGGTGGACGCGCGGGCCGTGCGTGAGAACATTGCGCGCTGGAACGAGACGGGCATCAGCGGCTACGTCGCGCTCGGCTCGACGGGCGAGCGCGTGCATCTCGACGAGCGCGAGCGTTTGACGGTCGTCGAAGCGGCGCGCGAAGTCGTGTCAAAGAGCATGGCCTTCATCGTCGGCATCGGCGAGCAGGACACGCGCCGTACGATCCGCGACGCGGCGCTCGCCGCCCGCGCAGGGGCCGATGCCGTGCTCGTCATGACGCCCCACTTCTATCGCGGAAGAATGACGCCCGCCGCGCTCGTCAAACACTTCACGTCGGTCGCCGACGCGTCGCCCGTGCCCATCATTCTCTACAACATCCCGCAGAACACGGGCGTTGCGCTCACGCCTGAGACAATCGCGCGCCTCGGCGAGCACGAGAATATCTGCGGCATCAAGGACAGTTCGGGCGACGTGGCGACTTTGATGGAGACGCTGCATCTCGCGGGCGGCGCACCCGAACGCTTCCGCATTATGACGGGACACGCGGGGGTACTTTATCCTTCGCTCTGCGCGGGCGTGAGCGGTGCGGTGCTTGCCGCCGCCTGCGTCGTTCCGCAGTTGTGCGTCGAAGTGTTTGAAGCGGTCGCGGC
>JBAVPI010000087.1:0-1651 GCA_049692915.1 Pyrinomonadaceae bacterium | reverse complement strand
CGCCCCCACCTTCTCGACCCGTCACGCCGACGCGCTCGCCTTTCACGACCTCCGTGCTCGGACTCGACCGCTCTATCGAAGAGTTACAGGCGCAGGAGGCCGCGCTCGAACAGGCTTTCGCGAACCGTTTCCGCCGCGCTATCTCGGCGACGCGCGAGTCGCTGTCGGAAAAAATTGACACGGTCTTTCAGGGCCGCAAAGTCATTGACGCCGAACTGCTCGACGAACTGGAGGAGGCGCTCATCGCCGCCGACCTCGGCGTCACGACGACGACGAGCATTCTCGACACGGTGCGGCGCGGCATCTCTCGCAAAGAGATTAACGACATCGAGGCGCTCAAGGGCGCGATTAAAAACGAGTTGCTCTCGATTCTCCGCGAGTCCGAGAATGAAGGCATCGCTTCCGAGACGAGCGTGCCCGAAAACGTCACGCCTTACGTCATCATGGTAGTGGGCGTCAACGGCGTCGGGAAGACGACGACCATCGGCAAGCTGGCGCAGCGCATCAAGGCAGAAGGCAACGACGTTCTGATCTGCGCGGCTGACACTTTCCGCGCCGCCGCCTCAGACCAACTCGCCATCTGGGCCGAGCGCACGGGCGTCCCGCTCATCCAGCAGAAGCAGGGCACAGACCCTGCGGCGGTGCTCTTTGACGCGCTCCGGGCGGCGAAGGCGCGCGGCTCGGACGTGCTCATCGTGGACACCGCCGGTCGCCTCCACAACAAATCGAATTTGATGGCGGAGTTGGAAAAGATGAAACGCGTGGCGGGCCGCGAGGTCGAGGGCGCGCCGCACGAGACGCTGCTTGTGTTGGACGCCGTGACGGGGCAGAACGGGCTTGAGCAGGCGCGGCAGTTTCTCAAAGTTGCGGGCGTCACAGGCATTGTCCTGACGAAGCTTGACGGGACGGCTAAAGGCGGCATCGCCGTCGCCATCGCCAAAGAGTTGCGCCTGCCGATTCGTTACGCAGGCATCGGAGAAAAGGTTGACGACCTCGTCGTTTTCGATTCGGAGTTGTACGTCAACGGCCTTTTTGAATAAGTCTCTTTAACTTTGTCCCCGAACTTCAAACCACAGAACACGGACTTTGACGAGCGCATGATGTCGCGCGCACTGGAACTTGCCGCGCGCGGTCGCGGGCAGGTGAGTCCGAGTCCGCTCGTCGGCTGTGTGATCGTTGACGGCGCGGGCGAAGTCGCGGGCGAAGGGTTTTATTTATATGAGCGGGTCAGTCACGCGGAGACTCTCGCCCTCGAAGGGGCGGGCGCGCGTGCGCGGGGTGCGACCGCATACGTCTCGCTTGAGCCGCACTCGCATACGGGCCGCACGCCGCCGTGTACCGAAGCTCTCATCCGCGCAGGCGTGACGCGCGTCGTCTCCGCCATCGAAGACCCGAACCCGCTCGTGTCGGGCAGAGGACTCGCGAGGCTGAGGGAGGCGGGCGTGGAAGTCGTCACAGGCACGCTGGCCCGCGATGCCGCGCGCCTGAACGAGACTTATATCCACTCGCTACGTCATCGCCGCCCGTTCGCCCATCTCAAACTCGCCGTTTCGCTCGACGGGCGCATCGCCACGCGGACGGGTGACGCGCGTTGGATAACGGGTGAAGCGTCGCGTGCGCGCGTTCATCTTTTGCGCCACGAGTACGACGC
>JBAVPI010000086.1:0-3144 GCA_049692915.1 Pyrinomonadaceae bacterium | reverse complement strand
GTCGGGCGCGGCGTTGGTCTGCACCCAACCGTCGCGCTCAAGCCCGTAGCGCAAACGCAACGCGTCGTGATGCGTGAGCATGACTTCGAGCGCGCGGGCCAGCGCACGATGGTCGAGGCGCTCGCGTGTGTCGAGCATCAGCGCGAGATTCCAGTGATGGGCGTCCGTCACATCCTGCTCGAAGAACCAGTGCTGGATCGGGGTCAGAGGGACGAACCCCGTCACCGCTTCCTGTCGCACGACCGGCCCCGCGCCCGTCCCGGCGGCGGCGGCCAACTCGGCCACCGTCTGATGAAGAAAGAGGTGTTTGGGCGTCAGGCGGATGCCGCTCTGCTTGGCCCGCGCGACGATGTGAATCGCCAGCACCGAATCGCCGCCGAGATCGAAGTAGTTGTCCTCAATACCGACCTGCGCGATGCCGAGCGTCTGCTGCCAGATAGAGGCGAGCGTGCGCTCCACTTCGTTGCGCGGGGCGACATAAGAACTCCTGAGCGACGGGCGAGCGTGCAGGGGCGCTGCCTCTTCGCTCTCGGTCGCACCACCATGCCCCGCCAGAAATCCCCTGCCAACCCACTTCTCGACGCGCCCTCCCAGATCACCCGTCGAGACGAGCAGTTGTGTCACGGAGTCGAGACTGAAGACGCGCGCCAGCGCATGCTCGCCTTCGGCGGGCGACATGAAGAGGGCGGCCTCTTCCGTCGTCTTGCCCGTGCCGAGCGCGGAGCGCCAGTTGTCCCAGTTGACCGTCAGCCACGGCTGCTGCGGCTGCGACTGGTTGTGTTTGTGCGTGAATGCGTCCATGAAGATGTGGGCCGCGGGATAGGCGGCCATGCCGATAACTCCCAGCACGGACGAGAGCGAAGAGACGAGCAGGCAGAAGTCCAACTCGCGCCCGCGCAGCACTTCTTCGAGCACGTAGAGACCGCGCACCTTCGGCGCGAACTGTCTCTCGCACTCTGCGCGCTCGATCTCCTGCACGGTGGCGGCGACTTTGCTCCCCGCCGCGTGGACGACGCCGTTCACCTCGCCGAAATGCTCCGCGACGCACGCCAGAGCCTGTCGCATCTGATCTTCGTCGGTCACGTCGGCGCAGACCGTCAGAATTTCAGCCCCGTGCTCTTCGAGTTGCTGAAGCTTGGCGATCAACACCGCGACGCGCTCCTGCTCGTCGTGCGTCTCCAGCCAGCGCGACCAGTCGGCGCGTGCGGGCAGCGGCGTGCGTGCGATTAGTGCGAGCCGCGCGCGGAACTCGCGGGCCAGATATTCGGCGACGATGAGGCCGACTTCGCCGAGGCCGCCCGTAATCAGATAGACGCCCCGCTCGCGCACACGCGTCGCCCGATTGCCGTCGGGCGCGTCGAGCCGCACGGGTGCGAACGCCTGCGTCCAGCGATGCTCGCCGCGATAGGCCACGGTCTCTTCCGCAGAGTTCGTCGTGAGTTCAGCCACGAGCCGCTCCGCGAGCTTTCGCCGACCCGCCGACCCGTCGCGCGGGAGCACCACGTCTATGCTGCGGCAGGCGATGTTCACGTACTCCTGCGGGATGACTTTGCAGAGACCGAGCACCGGCGCTTTTTCAGGCACAAGGTCTTCTTCGCCCGTGACGGCCTGCACGCCGTTCGTCACCACGCTCCATCGAAGCGGCTCTTCGATGCGCTGATTGCCGACGGCCTTCGCGAGTTGGAGCAGACTGTAGAAGCCGTTCGCTCCCTGCAACTCGAAACCTTCAACGCCCTTCAGCGTCTCTTCAGGCGGCGTCACGCCCCGGAGATGGACGAGCCGACGCGGGAATGAGCCGCGCTCTTTCAGGTCGGCCAAGAGAGTTTCGTAATCGCGCGGTTCCGCGGGGTTGATGCGGTAATGACCGTCGCCCTCGGCGGCAAACTGCGCTCCGGCCTCGACCGTGAAGACCGTCTGCCCGCGTCGTTCCAGACTCTGCGCCAACTCCGCACCGACGCCGCATTGATCGAGAAAGACGAGCCAGTTCGTGTCCTGTTCGACGCCCGTGACTTTCTCGACGTTCGTGACTTTCTCGACGCCCGTGACTTTGCCGTTCAGCCCCGGTCGCGGCGTCTGCCGCCAGACGGGAACGTAGAACCAGTCGGACACGTCCTGCTTCTTTTGCAGCGAGCCTGCGTGCGCAGTGGAACCGCCGCGCGTTGATGGTTCGATCCAGTAATGTTGCCGCTCGAAGGGATAGGTCGGCAGCGGCACGCGGCGGCGGGGCTGTCCGGCGTGGATGCTCTTCCAATCAATCGGCACGCCTCGCAGCCACAGCTTGCCGAGCGTCGTCAGCAGAAACTCCGCGTCGTCGCGCTTGTCCTGCGGATGTCTCATCGAAGTCAGCACGGAAGCGGCCCGTTCGGGACTCAACTGAAGTTTCGACAGCGAACTCAAAGTCTGGCCCGGCCCGACTTCCAGCAGAATGTAGTCGTCCGCCTTCAGCAGTTCGCCCAGCCCATCGCCGAAGCGTACGGTCTGGCGCAGGTGCGTCGCCCAGTAGGTCGGGTCGCGCGCATCCTCTTCGTTGAACCAGCGGCCCGTCACGTTTGAGACGAAGGGGATACGCGGGCGATTCATTTGCAGGCCGCGCGCAAACTGCGTGAAAGATTCAAGGATGGGGTTGACCATCTCGGAGTGGCCGGGCGCGTCAATGTTCAGACGCCGGTACTCCACACCTCGCCGCTCAAGCAGGCCGCCCAACTCTTCGACGTATCCAATCGGCCCGGAGACGACGCACTGCGACGGCCCGTTGACCGCCGCCAGCGAGAGTTTCCCGTCGGCCAGCGCCCTGACCTCATCTTCGGGCAGAGGGACGCTGAGCATCGCGCCGGGCGGCAGTCGTTTCAAAAGTCGCGCGCGATGAACAACGAGCGCGAGCGCGTCTTCGAGCGAGAAGACACCGGCCAGACACGCCGCCACATACTCGCCCAGACTGTGACCGATCATCGCCGCCGGTCGCACGCCCCACGACTCGTATAGTTTCGCCAGCGCATACTCGATGACGAAGAGCGCGGGCAGAGCATAAGGCGTCTGCTTCAGTCTGCGCGTCGCTTCCTCCTCGTCAGACGGCAGCGCCGGGTAGAGAAATTCGAGAAGGTCTTGGTCGTGATTCTTCTTGAGGATGTCGGCACAGACTTTCAC
>JBAVPI010000085.1:0-4243 GCA_049692915.1 Pyrinomonadaceae bacterium | reverse complement strand
GGCCGACTCAGTCGCCGCCGCAGTCGTCGCGGTCGCGTCGCCGCTCGTCTGCGCGCCGCCTTCTCCCCTGACCGTCAGGGGAATCTCCACCGTCACCTCGCGATGCAGGCGCACCCCGACGGTGAACTCGCCCGTCTCCTTGATCGGCTCGCTCAGGGTGATGCGGCGACGATCAATCTCGTAGCCTTTCTCCTTGAGCGCCTCGGCGATGTGCATCGCCGTGACCGAGCCGTAGAGCATGCCGTGCTCGCCGACCTTGCGCTCGAAGTCGAGTTTGAGAGACTTCATCTGCGCGGCCTGACCTTCCGCGCCTGAGCGCTCCTTTGCTTCCTTCTTCAGGAGCGCGCCGCGCTCGGCTTCAATCTGCTTGACGTTGCCGGCAGTGGCCTGCACAGCCATCTTGCGCGGCAGCAGGTAATTGCGCGCGTAGCCCGCCTTGACCTTGACGATCTCGCCGCGCGCCCCCAAATTTTCCACGTCTTCGCGTAACAGGACGTTCGTTGTAGCCATGATCTTTCTCCTTTAGTCGGCGGCGTAGGGCAGCAGCGCGATGTTGCGCGCGCGCTTGATCGCCTCGGCCAGCATGCGCTGGTGCGGCGCGCACGTTCCCGTGATGCGGCGCGGGACGACCTTGCCGCGCTCCGGGATGTAGTTCTGCAAAAGCCTCACATCTTTGAAGTCTATCAAATCAACTTTATCGAGGCAGAAGCGGCAGACCTTGCGCCGCCGCATGCGACCGCGCCCGCCCGCGCGACCTCCTCCTCCTCCGCCGCGATGCGACGGGCCGTCATCATCCATGTCAAAGTCGCGATCACCACCGCCACCTGAAAAATTTCTCGACATAATCCTTCTCTCTTCTCTCGAAGGCGAGCGCGTCGCTTCAAGGCAAAACGTCTTCAACTAAAGACGCAGAGCGTGCGCGCGCCGCCATACCTCAAATCTTAACGAGCGTGTGCGGGAAACTCCCTTACGCTTCGTCCCCACCTCTTGCGCCCGACGCGGAAGCGTTCGCGCTGCCGCCGCTCATGCCCGCGCCGGATGATCCGCCCGAACGCCTCGTCGCCCTCGCCACACGGCGCGCATTGAGTTTATCGGCGCGGCGTCGGTCTTCGTCAACACGCACGGTGATGTAGCGCAGCACCTGATCGTTGACGCGCATGCGGCGTTCGAGTTCGGCGATCTCGCGGCCCGTGCCCTCGATCTCGAACAGCATGTAGATGCCCTCGTGCTTGCGCCCGATTTTGTATGCGAGTTGGCGACGGCCCATGTTTTCCGTTTTCGTGACCGTCCCGCCCTGCTCGGTGATGATGTGCTGTAGGTTGTCGCTGAGGCGTGTGATGTCTTCGTCAACCGCGTCCGGGTCAACGATAAAGACTACTTCGTAAACTCTATTCTCTGCCAAAATCATCCTCCTTTTGGATGTCTAGCCTCAACCTCGCCGGCTGAAGCAAGAAGGAAATAATTCGTGAATGGTGAATCGTCAATCGTGAATAGTAAGCAAGCAGGTTTTATCTATTCACGATTGACGATTCACTATTCACGAGTTGTACTGCGCCATCGCTTTGTCAATGCCGTCGCGGACGACGGCGCGGAGGGCTTCGGCGCTCCGCTCTAAAACTTTTTCGACTTCGGCGCGTTGCGCGTGCGGAAAACGCTCCAGCACGAAACTCGCCGTGTCGCCGACCGGATGCTCCGGCTTGATGCCGATGCGCAGACGCATGAACTCGTCCGTCTTGAGCGACGCGATGATGTTCTGCAAACCCTTTTGCCCGCCGCTCGAACCTCGCGGTCGCAGTCGCAGCGTGCCGAACGGAATGGCGATGTCGTCGCTGATGACGAGCAGGTCACTGGCCGCGTGTAAGCTCTCGCGCTTGCGGAGCAGGCACGCCACCGACTCGCCGCTCAGATTCATGTAAGTCTGCGGCTTCGCCAGTTCGACGCGTCGCCCTTCGAGTTCAACGCGCCCGACGAGCGCGCGACATTCCGTGCGCTTGACTTCACGATGCGTCTCGCGCGCGATGAAATCAACGAGCATGAAGCCGAAGTTGTGGCGCGTCCATTCGTACTGCGCGCCCGGATTGCCGAGGCCGACAATGAGCATAAGGCCCAAGGCGAAACCTAACGGGCGCGTGGAGCAAGAGGCGACGGTTTATCTCGCGCCTAGCGTATCCTTCACGCCTCGCTACTTTATTCGCCTTCCTCGTCCTTCTTGCCCTTGCCGATGACTTCAGGCTCGTCCGTCTCAGCCTCGTCGGCGACCGCCTCGACCGGCTCTTCGCGCACGACGGCGACGGTCGCGACGGCGGTGTCGGCGTCGGTGATAATCTCGATGCTCTCGTCAACCTTTAGGTCGGAGACGTGCAGTACGTCGTGCGCGTTGAGGTTCGTCACGTCCACGCTGATTGAGTCGGGGATGTCGCGCGGGCTGCAACGAATCTCGACCTCACGCAGAAGCTGTTCGAGCACGCTGCCCTCTTCGATCAAGCCCACCGGCTCGCCTTCGAGGTGCAGGGGCACGGTGACTTCAATCTTCTGACCGCGCACGAGGCGGCGCATGTCGGCGTGAATCAGACGCCCGCGCACGGGGTCGAGCTGGCGGTCGAGGAACATCACCTCCGTGCCGCCGACGCCCTCAACGTCGAGCGTAAAGATGGCGTTGTGTCCCGCGTCCGAGCGCAGGATGGCGGCCAGTTCGCGCAAAGGGGCTGCGACCGAAACGGAGTCGCCCTCGCCGCCGTAAATCGTGAGCGGCACCATGCCGCGCGCGCGCAGACGCCGTGCATCGTTTTTGCCGCGGCCCGTGCGCTGTTCAGCCTTAACTGTAATCTCTTCTCTTTCTGCCATATCCTTAACTCTTTCTGGTTTCAACCGTCAGTGTTTGCCCTTCCCTAAACGAAGAGCGAAGAGACGCTCGTCTCCTCGTGGATCGACTTGATCGCTTTCGCCAGAAGCGGCGCGATGCTCAGAACTTTAATCTTCTCCAACCGGCACGCGTCGTCGCGCAGCGGAATCGTATTGGTCGTCACGACCTGCTCGATCTCGGAACTTCCCAGTTGGTCGCAGGCGCGGCCCGACAGCACAGGATGCGTGAAGCACGCGTGGATGCGGTCGGCCCCTGCGTCGCGCAAAGCGACCGCGACCTTCGTCAGCGAGCCGCCCGTGTCGCACATGTCGTCCACGATCAGACAACTGCGACCGCGCACATCGCCGACGACGTTCATCACTTCCGCGACGTTCGCCTTCTCACGACGCTTGTCGCACAAAGCGAGTTGCGCTGGACTGCCGTCCGCCGACTTCAAACGTTTGGCGTATGCGCGCGCGCGTTCGGCCCCGCCCGTATCCGGCGCGACGACCGTCAGATTCGGCAGCGGATGCTCCTCGTAATAACCGATGAAGGCCGGCGCGGCGTACAGGTGATCCACGGGAATGTCAAAGAAGCCTTGAATCTGCGCCGCGTGCAAGTCCATCGTGAGCACGCGATCCGCGCCCGCCGTCGCGATTAAGTTCGAAACCAGCTTCGCCGCAATCGGCACGCGCGGGCGATCCTTTTTGTCCGAGCGCGCATACCCGTAATAGGGCATCACCGCCGTCACACGTTCCGCCGACGAACGACGGAAAGCGTCGAGCATGACGAGCAATTCCATCAAGTTCGGGTCGGTCGGCGGGCACGTCGGCTGCACGATAAAAACGTCGCCGCCGCGCACGTTTTCGGTGATCTGAAAATTGTACTCGCCATCCGAAAAACGCCCGGTCGTCGCGCTGCCGGGGTCGCAACTCAAATAGTTGCAAATCTCTTGGGTCAATGCGCGGTTGGCATTGCCGGAGAAGATTTTGATCGTGCCGGTCGTGGGCATAGCAATCGGCGGCTAACTGTCAGAGGTTAGCGGTGGTGAATGAAAGGAGTTCTGACCGACCCCTAACCTTTAACCTCAACTGAACTGGCTGGGGCGGAAGGATTCGAACCTACGAATGCCGGATCCAAAGACCGGTGCCTTACCACTTGGCTACGCCCCAATACCCCTAAAATCACTGCTGCAAAATATCAGAACACGCGCCCAGCAAATCCAGATAACGCCGGCGTGAAACGGTTTCCACTTCAAACACCCGCCAGTCCGTTTCCTGTTTCAGCGTGGCAAAAGCATTTTGCCGGGCCGCTTCATCCGCAAAAGAAGCAAAAAAACTAGCCCCGCTGCCTGACATCAGGACATTTACTGCTTTTAATTCAAGAAGGGAATCCTTTGCC
>JBAVPI010000084.1:0-4122 GCA_049692915.1 Pyrinomonadaceae bacterium | reverse complement strand
GAGGACGGGCGGATTGTTCAGGAGCGCGCGCGCGACGGCGAGCCGCTGCTTGTTGCCCGTCGAAAGTTCACCGAAGCGCCTGCGCCGCAACTCATCCATCTCGAATTGCGCGAGCAGTTCGGTGATGCGGCGCGCGGCGTGGCGCGAGTTGAGGCCGTAGAGTCGTGCGAAGAAAGTCATGTTCTGCTCGACGGTCAGACGCCAGTAAAAACTGCGCTCCTCGGCGCTCGACAGGCCAATCTGAGAGCGCACCTTTCCTTCTTCGCGCACGCTGTCGTGCCCGCGCACGTTGACGACGCCGGAGGTCGGTTGGACGAGCGTCGCGACCACTTTCGCGAGCGTCGTTTTGCCAGCGCCGTTGCGACCGATGAGGCCGAAGACTTCACCCTCTCGAACCTCGAATGAAACGTCGCGCAGAGCCTCGACCGGGGTCTTGGTTTTGAGTCGGAAAAATTGTTTGAGCCGTGCGAGCGGCAGCGGATAAGTTTTCGAGAGATGTTGAATGGAAATGGCGACGGGCGATGCCGCTCGCGCGTGTTGCGGGGCGTCGGGGCGGGCGTCGAGTCTGTCGGCTGCTGCTGTTGCGTTGACTGTCATGGAAAGAAAAAGCTTGGCGTTGACGCTTCCGTGCGGTCTGGAGTTCACGCGGCGCGAAATCAGCGGCGGCGCTGGCGCGGGTCGAGGTATTCGCGCAAACCGTCGCCGAGAAAATTGAAGGCGAGCACGGTCAGCGCGATGGCGAGGCCCGGCACGATGAGCGCGTGCGGCGCGATGCGCAGCGTCGTCAAATCGCGCGCCTCTTCCAGCATCACGCCCCACGAAGGAGCGGGCGGCGGCACGCCTAAACCTAAGAATGAGAGCGATGCTTCGGCCAGCACCGCGCCCGCCATGCCGAGACTCGCCTGCACGATGAGCGGCTGAATGGCGTTCGGCAGAATGTGCACAAAGAGCACGCGCCAGTCTCTCGCGCCGAGCGCACGCGCCGCCTGCACGAAGTCGTACTCGCGCACCTTTAACACCTGCCCGCGAATCAGTCGCGCGTAGCCAACCCAACCGATGATGCAGAGCGCGAGGATGAGTTTGTTCAACCCCGCACCCAGAAACGCCACCATCGCAATCGCCAGCAGCAATCCCGGAAAAGCGAGAAACACGTTGAAGATGTAGCCAGAGACGATGCGGTCAATCCACCCGCCGTAATAACCGGCGAGCGCCCCGATTGTTGTGCCGATGACGCCGGAGACGATGACGACGACGAGGCCCACGCGCAGAGAGATGCGCGACCCATAGACGACGCGCGAGAAGATGTCGCGCCCGGTCGCGTCCGTCCCCAGCCAGTGTGCGGATGACGGCGGTAAGTATCTCGCGGCGAGGTTCGTCGCGCCCACGTCGTGCGTCGCGATGAAAGGCGCGAACAGCGCCACGAGCACCAGCAGCGCGATGAAAATCAGCCCGAAGACGGCGAGACGGCTCATAAGAAAATGGTGAAAGGTGAATGATCAATGGTCAATCGTGAATGGAAAGAAGCGGTTTCTCTATTCACGATTGACGATTGACGATTGACGATCTACGACACACGGATTCGCGGATCGAGACGGCGGTAGAGCATGTCCGTCAGCGTGTTCGCCAGAATGTATGTGACGCTGATGACGAGGACGCAGCCCTGCACGAGACGGTAGTCGCGCTTGCCGATGCCGTCGTCCACGAGCAGGAGGCCGAGTCCCGGCCAGTTAAAAATCTTTTCGGTGATGATCGCTCCGGCGAGCAGCACGCCGAGTTGGAGTCCGAGAATCGTGACCACCGGAATCAACCCGTTTTTCAGAACGTGTTTATAGACGACCTTGCGCTCGCTCAAGCCTTTGGCGCGGGCGGTGCGGACGTAATCCTCGCCGAGTTCTTCGATGACGGACGAGCGCACCATGCGCGTCAGGAGGGCCGAGAGCGCCGCGCCGAGCGTCACGGCGGGCAGGATGATGCTCGTCGGCCCGAAACGTCCCGAAGGATTGAGCCAGCCCAACCAGACGGCGAAGATGTAAATCAGGAACGGCCCCATGACGAAGCTCGGCAGGCTGATGCCTATCAGCGCGACGACGGAGAGCACGTTGTCGAGCCACTTGCCGCGGTGCGTCCCGGCGGCGACTCCGAGCGGGATGGCGATGGCGACGGCGACGAGGAGCGCGGCCAGAGCGAGTTGAATCGTTGCGCCGAACCGCGAAGCGATTAGTTCAAGGACGGGACGATCCGTGCGAAAAGAGTTCCCCATATCGCCGTGCAAAATCGCGCGCCAGTATTCCACGTAGCGATTGTCCGCGCCGTGCCAGTGAAAGTGGCTCGCGCCCTGCGTGTCTTCGTCGAACGAGAAGAAGAAGGCGGGGCGGTCGAGGCCGTGCTGCCGGTGGAATTGCGCGATGGCTTCGGGCGGCGCTTGATCGCCGAGAATCGCGGTCGCGGGGTCGCCCGGCACGAGTTCGATCAACAGCGTCACGAGCGACACGACCGTCCACACGACGAGCAGCAGAGTCACCACACGGCGCAGGATGTCGAGAGCTTTATGCTTCATCAAAAACGGTGTCGGACGAATGGAAAGTCTTGATTGTGCTTACAGGGTCGGATGATAACATCCGAAGCGTGCGGGCGTCAGCTTAAGCACCACGCATGAGCGTGAGCGGGGAGAGTTGCTAACCGCGTGAAGAAACGTAGCCCGGTGAAATTAGTATTCGCACAGCGGCCCCGACAGCCACCATCCGAATGATTCCACCGGGCCGCGTTTCCGGTTGCGCCTCCATTGGAAGTTGCAACCAATCCGGCATTTATGCGGCGGAGACCGTGCGCACGCCCGTGTGCAGGGCCGCGATGCCGCCTGTCAAGTTTTGATATTCGACGTTCGCGAAATCCGTCTCACGCATCATCGCTGCCAGACGCTTCTGGTCTGGAAACCGCGACACGGAGTCGGGCAGATATTCATACGCCCCGCGCGAACCGCTGACGAGTCCGCCGATGCGCGGCAGCACGCGCGTAAAGTAGAACTGAAACAAAGCCCTGAAGCCCGGCACGAGCGGTCTGGAAAATTCGAGGACGACGAGACGACCGCCGGGCTTCAGCACTCTGCGCAACTCTTTCAAGCCGTCTTCGACGCTCGCCAGATTTCTGAGGCCGAAGGCAATCGTCACCACTTCAAACGAGCAATCGGCGAAAGGCAGACGCAGCGCGTCGCCTTCGATGAATGGAATGTGGCGACCATCGGCAGACGCTTTCCGCGCGGCGATTTCCAGCATCGGGCGACAGAAATCAACGCCCGTGACGCTCGCCCCTCCCGCCTCTCTCAAGACGATTGAAAGATCGCCCGTGCCGCACGCCACGTCGAGCGCGCGTGCGCCCGTGTTGAGCATCGGCCTTACTTTGTCGGCGACGAGCCGCCGCCAACGTTTATCAACATTCGCCGACAGGACGTGATTGAGCAGGTCATAGCGTCCCGCGATGCCCGCGAACATTTCGCGGACGCGGCGCGCGTGCTCGACCTTCAATTCACTTTCCGTTGCTGTGTGCTTGCGTGACAATATTCTGCCGATCAGGGAAGCGTGTGGTTGCAGATAATTTGCGGTTCGCTTGCAAATTCGCTACGGGCGTTTGAGTTGGAGAGGCGCGTTCGGCTGTTGCGCCTTGGCGTCCGCGGGCTTGGGCTGAGTGGTGGGCGGCATCGCCGTCTCGCCATATATTTCGACGCCGCCGACGCGCGCGAGTTCCGTGCGTAATTTCCCGGCGCTCCCGACGACGACGGTGGCAACCGGCGTGTTCAGGAAGAGACGTGCGGCGACGCGTTGCACGTCGGCGGGCGTCAGGGAGTTGATCGCGCGCATTGATGTTGTCCCGCCCGCCGTGTCGAGTTGATAAGTCTGCTCGTCGAGCCATGCGTCCGGCACAGACCCGCCGCCCTGCGCACTGTTGTTGAGCGCCGCGTTGATTTGTCGTTTCGCGTTTTCCAGTTCGTCCGTGGTGGGGGCGGCGGTGGAGAGCGCGCGCAAAACGCCGCGCGCCGATTCGAGCGCCTGTGCTGCGGCGATGGGGGATTGAGCAGAGACTCCCATCCGAAAGACACCGCCCTGCGCGTATGCGTCGTGGACGACG
>JBAVPI010000083.1:0-17791 GCA_049692915.1 Pyrinomonadaceae bacterium | reverse complement strand
CCTCATCGGTTGCACTGGAACCAGCAGGAAGAGACAAATGATCAAATTCGTCTGGCACTGACGCTCTTAGCAAAGCAACGTCAACAGAGTTCGGCTCTGTTGGATGAAATAACCAATCGTTAATGTTTGTTTCCAACCATCGCGCCTGTCCAACGTGAAAGTTTATGCGAACCCATACCTTGTCAATGTTTTTGTCTCGGATGCCATCAATGACATGTTTTGCAGTGATTAGGTAAGTGAAGCCTTTTCCATGTGTACCTACGAACTGAGGCTTATCGTTTCCCACAAAGCGAGCAACAAAGAAAGCTGTACCCGCTAAACGATGTACGCCATCTTGGGTTTGATAGCCAAGAAAAACGACGGCGCGTCTTACCTCACTAGGCACGTACATAAGGGACTCCGGCTTATCAGTGAAGACGTATTTCGGCTGTCCGACGATGCGAGCATCACAATATAGTCGCGCAATCCCAACCTGTCGAGACTCTCGATGCAAATCGTCGGAAACTATGCTATTTTCTGTAAACATATCTTTTTACCTACGGTAAAGGGATAATAACGGAAAAAAACTTCGTTTCATACGTGAAACACTGTTCCATTCTCGCGCCATTTGTGGTACACTCTCCCGGTCTGTTGGGAAGACACAAATTTTACAGCATGAGAAAAGGGGACGAGAAAGAGCGATGGTAACAATGGCTGATAAATCGGGCGCGGATCGCGGCAAAGCGGTCGAAGCGGCGCTCCTCAATATCGAAAAGAAATTTGGCAAAGGCTCGATCATGCGCCTCGGCGAGCGCGAGATCGCGGACATCCTTTCAATCTCGACGACCTCGCTCGGACTCGACGCGGCTATCGGCATCGGCGGCGTTCCGCGCGGGCGCGTTATCGAAATTTACGGCCCGGAGAGTTCGGGCAAGACGACGCTGGCGCTCCACATCGTCGCCGAGGCGCAGAAGGTGGGCGGCGTCGCGGCCTATATTGACGCCGAGCACGCGATGGATGCGGAGTACGCCGGAAAGCTCGGCGTCAAGATTGACGAGTTGCTCATCTCGCAGCCGGATTCGGGCGAGCAGGGGCTGGAGATTTGCGAGGCGCTCGTGCGCTCGAACGGTGTGGACGTAATCGTCATTGACTCGGTCGCTGCCCTCGTGCCGCGCGCCGAACTCGACGGCGAGATGGGCGACAGCCTGCCGGGACTTCAGGCGCGTCTGATGTCGCAGGCACTGCGTAAACTGACGGCCATCGTCTCGTCTTCAAACACGAGCCTGATCTTCATCAACCAGATTCGAGAGAAGATCGGCGTCATGTTCGGCAGCCCTGAGACGACGACGGGCGGGCGCGCTCTGAAGTTCTACGCCTCGCTACGCATGGACATCCGCCGCATCGGCGCGATCAAGGACGGCGACCGCGTGGTCGGCAACCGCACGAGGGTCAAGGTCGTGAAGAACAAGGTTGCGCCGCCGTTCCGCGAGTGTGAGTTCGACATCATGTACGGCGAAGGCATCTCGCGCGAAGGCGATGTGATTGACCTCGGCGTCGCCAACAACATCGTCGAGAAGAGCGGCGCGTGGTTCTCCTACAAGGGCGAGCGTCTCGGACAGGGACGCGAGAACTCGAAGCAGACCCTCAAGGACAACCCCGAACTGCTCCAGCGCATTGACACGGAAGTGCGCGCCAAGCTCGGCATTCCGGGCTTCAGCGGTGAAGCGGCGGAAGAAGTCGCCGAGGCCGCGACGACGAGCAAAAAGTAGGCGCGCTCAAAGGCGCAAGGCTCACGACACGATTTCAGCCGCCGCCGCCGGCCTCCGAGAGGGAGCACGACGACGGCGGCTGAATTTGTGTCCGGCAGTTCAGAGAGCAGTTCGTTAAGCATTACTTGGCTTCTCCCGTCTGACTGACGCATAATCCGCGCGTCAATTTCGCAGACTCTCTTTGCACAACGCATGACCAAAACCATTCTCATCAAAGGCGGCACGCTCGTGACGATGGACGCCGGTAACGCCGTCCTCGAAGGCGACTTGCTCGTGCGCGACGGTCGCATCGTGAGGGTGGGAACGGGTCATGCGGAATCCGCCGATGTCACGATTGACGCGCGCGATTGCGCCGTGCTGCCCGGCTTCGTCCAGACGCACATACATCTGTGCCAAACGATTTTTCGCGGCTCCGCCGACGATCTGCAATTGATTGACTGGCTGAAGAGGCGCGTGTGGCCTCTGGAAGCGGCGCACACGCGCGAGTCCGTCAGGGCTTCCGCTCGACTCGGCGTCGCGGAGTTGATGAAAGGCGGAACGACCTGCGCGCTGACGATGGAAACGGTCAGCCACACCGAAGAGGTGTTTCGCGTCGTGGAAGAGACGGGCTTTCGTGCGACTGTCGGAAAGTGCATGATGGATCGTCGCGACGGCGACACGCCGCTGGCGTTGCAAGAAGAAACGGAAGCGTCCATCAGCGAGTCGCTCATGCTTCTCGAAAAGTGGCACGGGCGGGCCGATGGACGCATACGCTACTGCTTCGCGCCGCGCTTCGCCATCAGTTGCACGCGCGAACTGCTCGGCAGAGTCGCCGAACTCGCGCGTGAGCGCGGCGCGATGGTTCACACACACGCCTCCGAGAATCGAAACGAAATTCAGTTGATAGAGCAGGAGACGGGGCAACGCAACGTCGAGTATCTGGACTCCATCGGCATTTCCGGCCCGCACGTCTTGCTCGCGCATTGTGTGCACGTGAACGACGACGAAATGACTCTGTTGAGTAGCGGCGGCACGCACGTCGCTCATTGTCCTTCGTCGAATCTCAAACTCGGTTCGGGCATCGCTCCCGTCACCGGAATGCTCGAACGAGGCATCTCTGTTTCAATCGGGGCAGACGGTGCGGCGTGTAACAATCGCCTCGACATGTTCACCGAAATGCGCACCGCCGCGCTCCTTCAAAAAGTGACTTGCGGGACGCAGGCGCTCCCGGCACAACGCGTCTTGAGGATGGCGACGATTGACGGCGCACATGCGCTCGGACTCGGAAGCGAAATCGGCAGCCTTGAGACGGGTAAGCGTGCAGACATTACGATCATCAACCTCAACCGGCCTCATCTCACGCCACGCGCCGACGTTATCTCCACGCTCGTCTATGCCGCCGAGGCGTCGGACGTGCGAACCGTCCTGATAGATGGCGAAACTGTGCTGCTCGACGGTGAATTGCAGACGCTCAACGAGTCGGAAGTCATGGGCGAAGCGAATAGCGAGTGGAAATTGTTAAAAGGGCGGGCGGGGATTTAACGGTCTCTGAAAATGGCAGTGCCAGCTCAAATGTTGCGAGCGTGGGGGGCACGTTCGGCGTTCGAGCTGGCACGGGCGGGCGCTTTCAAGTTCAGACTGATAGATGGTTCACCCGGGCGGGCGTTGTCGGCGGTCTTGATAACTGCCCCACCTTCGACGCGTCGGATTATACACCATCAGGTGAAACTGTCAACGCTTTTTTGTGACTAATTTGACAAAAACGGTCTGGTGAGAGTTGGTTGACAGTTTTCGGATGTCTACTTATACTTGCCGCTTCGTCGGCACAGACGATCTCCGGCCAGGTAGCTCAGTTGGTAGAGCACGCGACTGAAAATCGCGGTGTCGGCGGTTCAATTCCGTCCCTGGCCATCGGCAATTAAAAAGAGACGGGCGACCAACGCGGTCGCCCGTCTCTTTTTCTCGTCAGGAACAGTTGTCCGACTTTTTAATCGTCAGAACCCGCCGCTTTCTTCGGGCGGGACGTGCCGCTCTTTTTGGCGGGAGTCGCGGTCTTTTTCGCCGTGGCGGGACGCGCGGCTTTAGTCGCCTTAGTCTCGGCCTGAGATGATTCGGTCATCGAGCTAATCATCTCTGAGACTGTGTCGGTCGCTTGACCGACCAACTCGCCCACGGTTGACGCGACCTCAGATGCAAACTCCCGAACCGAATCCGGCAACGCGGATTTGGCCGATTGCGCGGAAGCGGAAACGCCTGCGGCGATGGCCTGTGTGCCGGTGATTTCTTGTGGCGGATTCAGCATCGCGTCCCAACGATATTGCATCGCCGGACGAGTCTCCTCAAGTCGGCGAAAGACGAGGTCGGTGACGGCGTTCGTGACCCAGTTGTGATAGAAGGGGCCGACCGACGCCAGTTCGGCATCCGGCGCGGGATTCATGAAGTCAATCGCGTAGGGGATGCCGTCTTTGATGGCAAACTCGACCGTGTTGATGTCATAACCGAGCGCGCGGCAGAGCGTGCGCACATCATTGCCGACGCGCTGTGCCAGTTCGGCGGACAGGTAGCCCGGATTCTCGACATACTGCTCGCCCGACAGGTAAGGCTTGCGCGGGTCGTAGGGCATGATCATCACGTCCGTCTGTCCGATGCAATAACAGCGCACGAACTGGTCGAAGTCAATCATCTCCTGAAGCGTCATGCAGAGCGTGCCCGTCGTGTCGTAAACCTGCCAGAGTTCCTCCAGATCGTTGACCCGCGAGACGTTTTTCCAGCCGCCGCCGTCGAACGGTTTAATGATGGCGGGAAATCCGACGTGCTCTGTGATGCCCTCCCAGTCGAGCGGAAATTCCAGATTGCGCAGTGACTCGCCAGTGATTCCGGCGATGTAATCTTTCTGGGGCAGCAGCGCCGTTTTGGGGATGGCGACGCCGAGTTTGGTGGCGAGCGAGAAATTAAAGAATTTGTCGTCAGCCGACCACCAGAAGGGATTGTTGATGACGATTGTGCCTTCGAGCACGGCCCGCTTCAGGAAGGCGCGGTAGAAGGGAACTTCATGCGAGATGCGGTCAATAATAAGATCGTAAGCCTTCGCCCAGTCGAGGCGGACGCCGCCGACTTCAACATATTCGGCGACGACTTCGCCTCCGCCACGCTCGTTAATATTTGTGATTAACGCCTCCGGAAATGTCTTTTCCCGTCCGACCAGAATGCCTACTTTTTTCACGATGTTAGATGTCCTTTCAAAATCGCCTGTGTGGAGTCGCTCGCAAGTCGGAGCGAGCAACATTGTCATGCACACGGCATACGTTAATTGTCTCGCCGATGAAAGTCGAGCACTCTACATTCTCGCCCGGAACATTGTCAATGAGCGGGCACGGACATCCCGCGCAAGAGCTTTGGGCATCAATACTTGGGTTCACGGGGAAGGCGCGGCGTGCGGGGATGTTTCGCGTTCGCCTATGCTACAATTCATCAAACGAGTTGGCCGCCCTCTCCCGTTGCGATGCGCAGGCGCGCCGGTCATCTATTTCAACTTAACTTTGTAAGGAGACATGCTCAGTGTTGCGACGCTTGAGACTGATTGCGCTGGCAATTTGTTTGCCGACTTGCTTAATACTTTCGTTCGCGTCGGCGGGATTCGCGGGACAGAAGAACGAAGAGAAGAAGGACGAGAAGAAGGACGAAAAAAAGGCACAACAGAAGAAGCCGGAACAGGGAAATTTGACAGCCGAACAGGTGGCCGAGACGGTAATTTTAGTGTCCGGTCAGCGCGAGCGACTGGCGCAAATCAGGCGTAGCGGCGTCGAGCGCGGCGTCATCACGCACACCAACGAAGACGGACGCGCCGAAAATATCTCTTACGAGCGGAGTTTCAAGCGCGGCGAGAGTACGGAGAAGGATAAGGTACGTCTCGACCAGAAAAAGCCTTCGCTCGAATATTCGCTGATCTTCAACGAGGGGCAGGTCTGGGGACAGGTTAAGGGGACGGCTTTCACCCCACGGCAGGAGGATGTCGCGGACTTTCTCGCCGAGAGTCAGCATGGTCTCGACGCGCTCTTGCGCTACAAGGAGAACGGCTCTTCGCTGAATCTGGCGGGCAAAGAGACACAGAAGGGAATCGAAATGTGGGTTCTCGATGTGACGAACAAGAATAAACAGAGCACGCGCTATTTCATCAGCAAAAAAAGCGGGCGGGTGCTCTCGCTCGAATACGATGACGCTGCGACTGTGGGCGGCAAGCCCGACAAAATTAAACGCACGTACCATGATTATCAAATCGTGCAGGGCACTTCGGTTCCCAAGCGTTCCATGCTTTTCGTGAACGACAAGTTGGTGGATGAAGCGCAAGTTCTCTCCGTGACTTACGGCATCAAGATTGAGGACGCGCTGTTTCAAAACCCAGAGGCCGCCGCCGCACAGCCTTAGATAGCGCCGCGCCTGACCGCCCGCATCAAATCGTCTTTAATAATCCGCGAATCAATGCCGCCCGCCCGTAAATGAATGTTTACAGGCGGGCGGTATTTCTATGATGACGCGCTCAGCAAGTGTGTTCTTATGGCTATCGCAACGCGAAAAACGAGCGATCAACGCGCCCGAATTTTTTTGCGATTCGCATCGTCCCTCGACGGAAATGTCTCAATAGACGGCGCAGTGTCCGTGTGTTAGTATCCGGCCACATCAACAACTAATTGCGACATGAAAGCAGGGCCGGCGGCGTCGGCTGAAATTGGAGCACTAAATGAGCAACCCTTTGATTGAGATTATGAAACTCGGCCAGTCAATCTGGTACGACAACATTCGCCGGGCCATGCTCACGGGCGGCGACCTCAAGAAGAAAATTGACGAGGACGATCTGCGCGGCGTGACCTCGAACCCGACTATTTTTGAAAAGGCCATCGCCGGTTCGACCGATTACGACGAACAGATGCGCACGCTCGTCGCCGCCAAAAAAGGCGTCAGCGAAATTTATGAAGACCTCGTCGTCGAGGACATCGGGCGCGCCGCCGACATTCTCAAGCCGGTCTATGATAAGACGGACGGCATAGACGGCTACATCAGTCTGGAAGTCAGCCCGAAGCTCGCCTACGACACGAGCGGGACAATCGAGGAGGCCGAGCGTTTGTTCAAGCGCGTCGGTCGCCGGAACGTGATGATTAAGATTCCGGCGTCGCAGGAAGGCATCCCCGCCATCGAGGAGTCAATCTATCGCGGCGTCAACATCAACATCACGATGATCTTCGCCATCGAGAATTACGAGCAGGTCGCCGAAGCGTTTATCCGCGGGTTGGAGCGCCGCGATGCGGAAGGCAAGCCGGTGGATCACATCGCTTCGGTGGCGAGCTTCTTCGTCTCGCGCGTTGACACGTCGGTTGACGCCGACCTCGAAGGGCGCATTCGTCAAGCGCAGACGCCGGAAGAGAAGGCGCGACTCGAAGAGTTGCTCGGCAAGGCGGGCATCGCCAACGCGAAACTCGCTTACAGAAAGTTTAAGGAGATATTTCACGGCCCGCGCTTCGCCGCGCTCCGTGCGAAGGGCGCGCAGGTGCAGCGTCCCCTGTGGGCGTCCACGGGGACGAAGAACCCCAAGTATTCGGACGTGCTCTACGTCGAGAATCTGATTGGCGCTGAAACGGTCAATACGATTCCACCCGCGACCTACACCGCGACGCGCGATCACGCGAAAGTCGCGCTCACCATCGAGCAGAATGTTGAAGAAAGCGAAGCACTCGTCGCGCGGCTCAGTGAGACGGGAATTGACCTCGACGCCGTGACGCGTAAACTTCAAGAGGACGGCCTCGCCGCCTTCGTCAGTTCCTTCGACTCGCTCGCCGAATCACTTCTCGCCAAGCACGACTCCATCCTGTCGGGCATCAACGAACGCCTGACCGCCTCGCTCGGCAAAAACACCGATGTAGTGAACGCAGCCATCAAGGAGGCGGACAAAGGCGACGTGATACGGCGCATCTGGCACAAGGACGCGGCGTTGTGGAAGGAAGACGCGGACGCCGCAAAGATTATCAACAACGCCCTCGGTTGGTTGACGGTGGCGGACGAGATGATCGGCGTCGAAGACGAACTGATGGCTTTCGCCGAAGGCATGCGCGGCGAGTTCCGGCACGTCATGGTGTGCGGGATGGGCGGGTCGTCGCTCTGCCCTGAAGTTTTGCGGCGCAGTTTCGCGAAGCAGGAAGGCTACCCTGAATTGCTCGTGCTGGATTCGACCGACCCGGACACGCTCGCGCGCTTCGGGTCTGAAATTGATCCGGCGCGCTGCCTCTTCGTCATCTCGTCGAAGTCGGGGACGACGACCGAGCCTCTCGTCTTTTACAAATACTGGTACGATCAGGTCGGGCGAATCAAAGATAACCCCGGCGAGAATTTCGTGGCCGTCACAGACCCCAGCACGTTGATGGAGAAGATGGCGACCGAAGACAAGTTCAGGCGCATCTTCCTCAACCCGCCCGACATCGGCGGACGCTATTCGGCGCTCTCGTATTTCGGAATGGTGCCGGCGGCCTTGATGGGACTCGACCTCAAGAAGCTGCTCGACCGCGCCGAGCGTGTGATTCATGCGTGCGCTTCCGTCGTCCCCGCATCCGAAAATCCTGCGGCGAGGCTCGGCGCGATGATCGGCGAATGTGCCAAGGCCGGTCGCGACAAATTGACGATTATCACCGACCCGAAAATCGAATCGTTCGGGTTGTGGGTCGAACAGTTGATCGCGGAGAGCACGGGCAAGGAAGGCAAAGGCATCGTGCCGGTGGCGGGCGAGCCGACGGGCGCACCCGCCGTCTATGGCGAAGACCGCCTCTTCGTCTCAATCGCGGTCGGCAAACTCGACAGCGAAGTCGAAAGCAACTTGAAGGCGCTCGAAGCGGCGGGGCATCCGGTGGTCTACCGGACGTTGACCGATCTCTACGACCTCGGCGAAGAGTTTTTTCTGTGGGAGTTGGCGACGGCCTTCGCGGGCTGGCGACTCGGCATCAATCCATTCGACCAGCCGAACGTGCAGGAGTCGAAAGACGCGACGAAGGAATTGCTCGAAAGCTTCAAACAGAACGGTTCGCTTCAAGAGCAGTCCGCGCTCGTCACGGACGGCACGCTGACAATCTACGCGGACGAAGCGACGCGCGCGGAACTTCCCGCCGGGTCAATCGGCGAAACTCTCAAGGCTCATCTGGCACGCGCCGGAGCAGGAGACTACGTTGCGCTGCTCGAATACATCGAAGAGACGCCGGAGCACGACGAACTCATCAGGGGGATACGCGTCAATCTGCGCGACGCGACGCGTTGTGCGACGACGACCGGATACGGCCCGCGCTTTCTTCACTCGACCGGCCAACTGCACAAGGGCGGCCCGGCCAACGGCGTGTTCCTGCAAATCACCGCGCCGGACAAAACAGACCTCGCGATTCCCGGCGAGCCGTACACGTTCAGCGTGTTGAAGGGTGCGCAGGCGCTCGGCGATTATCGTTCGCTCTCGACGCGCGGGCGGCGCGCCATTCGCATTGACCTCGGCGCGGATTCAGAGGCAGGACTGCGGCGTCTCGCGCAACTCATCGGCGAAGCGCTCCCGCTCTCCGATGTCATCGGGGCGAAATAGTGAGTGGTTTTCAAAGGCGGATTGGAGAGGATTAGCGTCTGATGTCTCGGCCTCAATCCTTTATCTCTCCGCCTTCATCCTTTCAAACACGGTGGTTGAATGGCGACATCTGAACAGAATACGAATAAGGCGCAGGTCGGCATGTTCGGCCTCGGCGTGATGGGGCAGAACCTCGCGCTCAACATCGAGCGTAACGGCTACGGGGTTGCTGTCTATAACCGCGAGTTGGAATGGGTTGATGATTTCGTCAAGCGCCACGAGGGGAAACAACTCGTCGGTACACACTCGCCGGAAGAGTTCGTCAAAGCGATTGCACGTCCGCGCAAGATTATCCTGCTCGTCAAAGCGGGCGACCCTGTTGATTGGACGATTGCGCAGATTAAGCCTTATCTCGAAGAGGGCGACATCATCATTGACGGCGGTAACTCTTATTTCATGGACACCGCGCGACGTGAAGAAGAGTTGAAAAAGGACGGCCTCTACTTCATCGGCTCAGGCGTGTCGGGCGGCGAGAAGGGCGCTCTGTGGGGGCCGAGCCTGATGCCGGGCGGCGACCGCGACGCTTACGAAAAGATACGGCCAATCTGGGAAGCCATCGCCGCGAAAGTTGACGACGGCCCCTGCGTCACATACATCGGGCCGGGCGGGGCGGGCCACTTCGTCAAGATGGTGCACAACGGCATCGAGTACGGCGACATGCAGCTGATCGCCGAAGCTTACGACATGATGCGTCGCCTGCTCGGAATGAGCGCCGCGGAGATGGCGGGCGTGTTCGACGAGTGGAATCACGGCGACCTCGAATCCTATCTCATCGAAATCACGGCGGAGATTTTGCGCGTCAAGGATACGGAGACGGGGAGGCCGCTCGTTGATCTCGTCCTCGACAAAGCGGGGCAGAAGGGGACGGGCAAGTGGACGAGCCAGAATGCGCTCGACCTCGGCGTCGCCATCCCGACGATTGATGCGGCGGTCGGGATGCGCAACATCTCCGCGCACAAGGACGAACGCGTGGCGGCGAGCAAAGAGATTGGCGGCCCGTCTGTCGGCAAGTTCGACGGAGATAAAAGAGAGTTCATCGCGGCCATCCACGACGCGCTCTACGCCTCGAAGATTTGTTCCTACGCTCAGGGCATGGGACTCATTCACGCAGGCTCGAAAAATTGGAAGTGGGACATCAACCTCGGCGAGACGGCGCGCATCTGGAAGGGCGGCTGCATCATCCGCGCGCGCTTCCTCGGCAACATCAAAGCGGCTTACGACAAAACCCCTGACCTGCCGAATCTGCTGCTCGACCCTGAGTTCAACGCTTACATTCAGGGCGCGCAATCGAACTGGCGACGCGCCGTGACGGCGGCGATGGCGGCGGGCATCCCCGTGGCGGGAATGTCGGCGAGCATTAACTACTTCGACGCATACCGCACCGCCGATCTGCCGCTTAACCTGACGCAGGCGCAACGCGACTTCTTCGGCTCGCACACATATGAGCGCGCCGATCAGCCGGGACAGCCGCCCGTTCACACGGAATGGGAACAACTGCTCGCGGAGCAGGGCGGGCGTGTGAAAACGGAAGGTTGAACAGTCGTGCCGTTCATCCCGCACCCGCGCGTTACGGCAGTCGTTAACGGCAAAGGCAGATGCGGTCAATCGCCAATCAGAAAACTTCGTGTGAGCACAATTCGGATTAGTTGACTCGGAACATCATGCAAGCAGAGGCCATTGTTGAGGAAAACCCGTTGCGCGCGGGAATCCGTCTCGAACGGACGGCGGGGCCGTGCGCCATCGTCATCTTCGGGGCATCCGGCGACCTCGCGCGGAGAAAACTGATCCCCGCGCTCTACAGGCTCGTGCAGGGGCGTCTGTTGCCCGCCGAGGTTGCCATCATCGGGTTCGCGCGGACGGAGATGACGACGGATGAGTTTCGCAGCCGTATGAAGGAAGCGGTTGTCGAGTTTTCCGAAGACAAGAGCGTTGACGAAGAGGTCTGGAACTCGTTCGCGCAGGGCATTCAGTACATGCCGGGCGATGTGAAGAATCCTGACGACTATCAGAAGCTTAAAGAGTTGCTGGCGGCGGCGGATCGAGAGCGCGGGACGGAAGGCAACCATCTTTTTTATCTCTCGCTCGCGCCGGAGTTTTATGCCGACACGGTTAAAGGGTTGGGCGAAGCCGGTCTGACCCGTGCGGAGAAGAACTGGGTTCGAGTCATCATCGAAAAGCCGTTCGGCAACAATCTGGAGAGCGCGCGCGAACTCAACCGGCAAATCCTGCAATACCTCGACGAGTCGCAGATTTATCGCATTGACCATTACCTCGGCAAAGAGACCGTCCAGAATCTGCTCGTCTTCCGTTTCGCCAACGGCATCTTCGAGCCGCTCTGGAATCGCCAGTTCATAGACCACGTACAGATCACGAACGCCGAGACGGTCGGCGTCGAGGGGCGCGGCGGTTATTATGAAAAGGCGGGCGTCGTCCGCGACATGATTCAGAACCACGTCTTTCAAGTGCTCTCGCTCGTCGCGATGGAGCCGCCGACCACCTTAGGCTCCGAAGACGTGCGCGACGAGAAGGTCAAAGCTCTCCACGCGGCGCGTGCGTTCACGCCCGAACGCGTGCGCGACGAATGCGTGCGCGGGCAGTACGGGCCGGGCGCGATTGCCGGTCAGAGTGTCCCCGGCTATCGTCAGGAGACGGGCGTCGCACCGGATTCGACGACCGAAACCTACGCGATGATTACGATGTATTTCGACAACTGGCGCTGGTCGGGCGTGCCTTTTTACATTCGCTCCGGCAAGCGCCTGACGAAACGCGTCACGGAAATCGCGATTCAATTCAAGGCCGCCCCGCATCCGCTCTTCGGCACGGCGACGGAGCAACTTGGGCCTAATCAACTCATCGTCCGCATCCAGCCCGACGAGGGCATCACGATGCGCTTTGCCGCCAAAGTGCCGGGACAGGTGACGCGCATCCGCGACGTGAACATGGACTTCCGCTACGGCGCTTCGTTCGGCGTCAAACTGGCCGAAGCCTACGAGCGCCTGATACTCGACTGTATCCTCGGCGACTCGACGCTGTACGCGCGCCGCGACATGACCGAGCGCGGCTGGGAGTTAGTCATGCCGATTCTTGACGAGTGGGCCGCGCATAATGCGGAGGTTGAATTTCCTGATTACGAGGCCGGGTCGTGGGGGCCGGAACGTTCTTTCAACATTCTGGAGAGTCAGGGGCGGCGTTGGCGTAGGCCGTAAATGAAGCGATGAGAAGTGGGCGTGTGTTGAAGTGGTGATGAGTTAAAGTCAGGTCTTCTTTTATTCCTTCTCGCCTTGCACTGATAAGTTATGGAGACACAGACGGGCACAGTTTTCCCTGTTGGCGTCAAGGGCCTCGATGTCGGCAAACTTGAGAAAGATTTGTCGGCGATGTGGGCTGAAATGACCGAAGCGAAGCCCGGCGGTGCGGCGCGCGGTGTGGTGCGTGCGTGCGTGCTCAACTTAATCGTCTATACTCCGAGCGCCGAAGGTCGCGACGCCGTTGACGCTCTGCTCGATGAGGTGATCGAGCACCACCCCTGTCGCGTCTTCGTGCTCGTCGCGGATAGGGAGTCGCCCGAAACAAAGCTTGACGCTTATGTCGCGACGCGTTGCCAGTTGTCCTCAAAAGGGGCGAAGCAGATTTGCGGCGAGCAGATTATCATCGAGGCCGCAGGGCAGGTAGTGTCTAACATCTCGACCGCCATTGCGCCGCTTCTCATCGCGGACGTGCCGGTCTTTTTGTGGTGGAAAGATATTCCGCATGAAGACGATCAACTCTTCAACCGCCTCACGCGCCTCGCCGACCGCATCATCATAGACTCCGCCGCCTTCGATCATCCGCACGAAGATTTATTCAGGGTGTCGCAACTCGTCAGCGACCGTTCCAGAGTGGCGGCCATGAGCGATCTGAACTGGGAGAGGCTGACTCCGTGGCGCTCGCTCGTCGCCGGTTTCTGGGACGTGTTAGATTACAGGCCGGAACTCGAACGCATCGAGCGCATCGTTATCGAGTACGAGCGACCGGCCAGCATGCCCGACGAAATCTCTCCGAAAGCCCTGCTCGCCGTCGGGTGGATGGCTTCGAGGCTCAACTGGGAAATTGACGCGACTCGCATCAGACCGGAAAAAGGCGTAACCAGCTTCCGCCTCGTCGCCGGGGGACGCGGCATCGAAGTCGTCCTTCAGCCGACCGAAAACACGGAGCGTTGTTGCGGTATGCTGACATCTTTGACGATCAACTGCGCGGGAGGTTCGGAGTTCTACGTCGGGCTGAAACCCGAAGGCACGAAACTCGAAACCGCCGCCCGCATCAGAGAGAGCGAACGCACCATCGGGCGCGTCCTGAATTACGACTCGCGCTCCGAAGGGCAACGGCTTAATCGCGAATTAGAAATCCTCGCGCGCGATGTCATTTACGAAGACGCAGTGCGTGCCGCCGCGCAATTAATCGCCACCATCCAGAAGTGACCACAACAGGCACAAAGCGAACTGCCGCAGCGTTTCACGCATAGACATGATCATCGCCGGAGACATCGGTGGCACGAAGACGAACCTCGCTTTAATCGAGACGGACGGGCGAAGTTTAGGCAAATTCGTCGCGCAACACAGCTATCCGAGCGCGAGTTTCAACTCACTCGAAGCCATTCTTCATTCCTTCATTTCCACGCACGACACAGAAGAGGCTTTGTCGCACGCCTGCTTCGGCGTCGCCGGGCCTGTCGTCGGCGGGCACGCACACATCACCAACCTTGAGTGGGAAGTCGGCGAAGAGTCGCTCGCCGCGGCGCTTAAACTTGACCGTGTCAGCCTGATTAATGATCTCGAAGCGACCGCTCACGGCATCGGCGAACTTCATCAATCGAACCTTTACACGCTGAACGCAGGCGTCGAGGGTGCGGAAGGCAACCGCGCGCTGATCGCCGCAGGCACCGGCTTAGGCATGGCCGGCATCTGCCATGACGGTCAACGCTATCGTCCCTTGCCCGGCGAGGGCGGCCACATTGATTTCGCTCCGCGCACCGAGCGCGAGATCGAACTGCTTCGATACCTCACGAAAAAAATCGGCGGCCACGTCAGCTATGAACGCGTGCTCTCAGGCATGGGTCTGCGCAACATCTACGCGTTCCTGCGTGACTGTCAATACGCCGAAGAACCCGTATGGCTCGCCGAGGAAATCGCGGGCGAAGGCGATGACGCCGCGGCCATTTCCAATGCCGCGCTCACTCATAAATCCGAACTGGCCTCAATGACGCTCGATATGTTCGTCGAGATATATGGCGCGATGGCGGGCAATCTGGCGCTCATGTTCAAGGCGTTCGGCGGAATCTATATCGGCGGCGGCATTGCTCCGAAAATAATTGACAAGCTCGCCGACGGGACATTCATGCGCGCTTACAAAGACAAAGGGCGTATGTCTTGGATCGTCGAGTCCGTCCCGGTACGGGTCATCCTTGACGACAAAACCGCTCTCTACGGAGCAGCCCGCTATGCCCTCTGCGCGGGCGCATGAAAAGCATGAGTCCAGCCGGGTCACCTCCAGACCTTCACGTTCTCGACACCCCCGAACAGGTGGCGCATGCCGGAGCGACTCGCTTTGTGAATCTGGCGCGCGAGGCCATCGAAGCGAAAGGGAATTTCTCAGTCGCTCTCGCGGGCGGCAACACTCCGAAAAGAGTTTACGAGTTGCTGGCGAGCGAAGAGTTCGAGGGCGCGGTCGCATGGCCGCACGTCCACCTGTTTTTCGGCGACGAACGTTGCGTGCCGCACGACGACCCCGCGAGCAACTACCGGATGGCGAACGAGGCATTGCTCTCGCATGTGGCCGTACCGGCGGCGAACGTGCATCGCATCGAGGGGCGCGGCGATGCGAAGGCTAATGCCAGCCTCTACGAGGACGCACTCCGCGGCTATTTCGGCGACACCGAATGGCCGCGCTTCGACCTTATCCTTCTGGGCATGGGCGACGACGGCCATACGGCCTCACTGTTCCCCAACTCGGATGCGCTGGACGAGCAGAGCAAATGGGTCGCCGCCAACCGGGTCGCGAAACTCGATGCGTGGCGCATCACGCTCACCGCGCCGGTCATCAATCACGCGGCGCACATTCTCTTCATCGTGACGGGCGAGAGCAAGTCTGTAAGTCTCAAGGGTGTACTCCGTGACCCACACGATCCTGCGCGCCTGCCTGCGCAACTCATCCGCCCCTTCGCAGGTTTAGTTGAATGGTTCGTTGATCGTGCGGCGGCATCGCGCCTCTGACCTCCCCAGTAAAAACGGCGTCGTGAAGGCATCTGCGCAGAGCAGTCCATGTAATCTTGACAAAAAAGTAGAGTATGGCTAAGATAGTGATGTTGTTAGACATGCAAGATAATTGATTTGGTCAAAGTAATGAAAGTTTCCGCACAGGAAGAGTACGGTTTGCGTTGCTTGCTGCAACTCGCACAGTTGGGCGAGGGCGAGTTTTTGACCCTCGCGCAGATCGGCGAGCGGGAAGGACTTTCCGTGGCGAACGCCGGAAAGCTACTTCTGATTTTGAATAAGGCGGGGCTGGTCTCATCCATTCGAGGGACGAAGGGCGGCTATCGTCTGGCCCGGCCCGCGTCGGAAATTTTCCTGAGCGACATCATCAAAGTGCTCGACGAGGATGTGGCGGCGAGCCATTGCAAAAGCTATGCGGGCGTGCTCGACACGTGCGTCCATACGGGTGATTGCGGCATCCGCCCCGTCATCGTCGGACTTCACGAAGTCGTGCAGCAGGCGCTTTCCGGTATCACGCTTGCGCAGTTAATCGGCACGGAAGAGAACGTTGACAGGATGCTGCACCAGATTCAACGAGCGCAGCCGCGCTTCGAGACGGTTTCCCGGCGCGCGCAGTAGTAGTAGTTGTTGTTGTGTCGGTAGTCGAACCTTTCGGTCAATGAGGTAGAGCTTCACGAGCGAAGCGGAAAAAATCAGATGAGCACCATCGAGCTTCTAGCTAATCAAGAATATAAATACGGCTTCGTTACAGACATCGAGTCCGATGCGATTCCGAAGGGTCTCTCGGAAGAGACCGTCCGGCTCATCTCCGCGAAGAAGGACGAGCCTGAGTGGATGCTTGAGTTTCGTCTCAAGGCGTATCGCCATTGGCTGACGATGAGCGAGCCGAAGCATTGGCCGAACGTCACGTACCCGGAGATTGATTATCAGGATGTCGTCTATTACAGCGCGCCGAAGCAGAAGGCGTTGAAGGCGAGTCTCGACGAGGTTGACCCGGAGTTGCTCCGCACGTTTGAGAAACTTGGCATCCCGCTCACGGAGCAGAAGCAACTCGCAAACGTGGCCGTGGACGCCGTGTTCGACTCGGTTTCGGTGGCGACGACTTACAAGGAAAAACTTAAAAAGCACGGCGTCATCTTCTGTTCATTCAGCGAAGCGGTGCGCGAGTATCCGGAGATCGTCAAGAAATATCTCGGCTCGGTCGTGCCGACGAATGATAACTACTTCGCGGCCCTCAACAGCGCGGTCTTCACCGATGGCTCTTTCGTCTTCATCCCGAAGGGTGTCCGCTGCCCGATGGATTTGTCCACCTACTTCCGCATCAACAATCAGGAGTCGGGCCAATTTGAGCGGACGCTGATCATCGCCGAAGAGAACTCGCACGTCTCTTACCTCGAAGGTTGCACCGCGCCCAAGTTTGACAAGAACCAATTGCATGCGGCGGTCGTTGAACTCATCGCGCTCGACGACGCGGAGATCAAATACTCGACCGTGCAGAACTGGTACGCGGGCGATGAGACGGGCAAAGGCGGTATCTATAATTTCGTGACGAAGCGCGGCAAGTGCGCCGGACGCAACTCCAAAATTTCTTGGACGCAGGTGGAAACCGGCTCGGCCATTACGTGGAAGTATCCTTCGTGCATTTTGCTCGGCGAAAATTCCGTCGGCGAGTTTTATTCGGTCGCCCTGACGAACCACGCGCAGCAGGCCGACACCGGCACAAAGATGATTCACATCGGCAAAAACACGCGCTCGACCATCATCTCGAAAGGGATTTCCGCGGGGAATTCGAGGAACAGCTATCGCGGTCTGGTCAAGGTGCTGGGAGGGGCCGACGGCGCGCGTAACTATACGCAGTGCGATTCGATGCTCATCGGCTCGAAGTCGGGCGCGAACACGTTTCCTTACATCGAGGTGATGAACAACACCGCGCGCGTCGAGCACGAAGCGACGACTTCGCGTATCAGCGAGGAACAACTCTTCTATCTACAGCAGCGCGGTATCTCGCAAGAGGACGCCGTCTCGCTCATCATCAACGGCTTCTGCAAGGAAGTCTTCCGCGAGTTGCCGATGGAGTTCGCAGTCGAGGCGCAACGTCTGCTCGGAATGAAGCTTGAGAACAGCGTGGGATAATTAGCCGTGAATCGTGAATCGTCAATCGTGAACAGGTAAGC
>JBAVPI010000082.1:0-2859 GCA_049692915.1 Pyrinomonadaceae bacterium | reverse complement strand
CACTCAAGTCGTGAATGGGTTCGCGCTCGCGTCGTGAATAGAGACTCAAGCAACACGTCAACGCTCAAGCCAAACGCTCGCCGACACACGGGTGCATGCCGTTGACGAAATCACGCGCGCTCATCCGTTGTTTGCCTTCGGGCTGAGCTTCGAGTATGCGCAGCGCAGTTCCCGCGCCGCATGCGATGACGAAATCGTCGCCGCTCGCCTCGACGATTTTCCCGCTCTCGCCCTCGCTCTCGACCCCGCTCAAGACCGCGTGGCTCTCAAGCGGTGCGGCGCGCCGGATGACGAAGCGCCGCCCGTTGTGTGAACTGTAAACGTTCGGCCACGGTTGAAAGCCGCGCACGCGCCGCGCAATCTCGAAAGCGTCGCGCGTCCAATCAATAAGTCCATCTTCACGCCGCAGGATAGGCGCGTGCGTCGCGTCCTGATCGCGTTGCGGGCGCGGCTCGATTTCATCAAGTCGTGCGAGCGTTTCGCTCAACAACTCCGCTCCCATCAGCGAGAGACGTTCGAGCAACTGCGGCGCGGTCTCGTCCTCGCCAATCGGCGTCGCACGTTGCAGCAGCAGTGGGCCGGTGTCGAGTCCTTCGTCAATGCGCATCGTCGTCACGCCCGTCTCCCGCTCGCCGCGCGCAATCGCCCAGTTAACGGGAGCCGCGCCCCTGTATTTCGGCAGCAGAGAAAAGTGGACGTTGAGACAGCCGAGCGGCGGCGTGCTCAGGAAAGTTGACGGCAGGATGCGTCCGTAGGCGACGACCACCGCCGCGTCCGCACGGTGCGAAGCGAAGAGCGCAAGCGCTTCGTCCGTTCTGATTTTGGAGGGTTGATGGACGGGGATGCCGCGCTCTTCGGCGTACTCCTTGACGGGCGGCGCTTTCAACTTATTGCCGCGCCCGGCGGGCCTGTCCGGCTGTGTCCAGACGGCCACGACCTCGTGCCCGTCCTCGACGCAGCGCCGCAACGTCTGCACCGCCGCCTCCGGCGTCCCCATGAAAATTAAACGCATAAGAGCAGTGACCGGTGACGTGTGACGAGTTAAGACGAACCTACTGCCCGTCACACGTCGTCGTCGTTAGATCGCTTCCCTTTTTTCCTTGTCGCTGTAGCCGGCGCGGATTTTCTCGGCGACGACTTTGGCCTGCATGAAGAGGCCGAGGTAGTCGCGCCCGCCCGCTTTCGAGTCCGTGCCCGACATGTTGAAGCCGCCGAAGGGGTGGACGCCGACGAGCGCGCCCGTGCATTTACGATTGAGATACAGATTGCCGACGTGGAAATCGCGCGCCGCTCGTTCGAGCTTCGCCGGGTCGTTGGTATAGACCGCGCCGGTCAGCCCGTACTCGGTGTCGTTGGCAATCAGGAGCGCGTCGTCGAAATCTTTTGCGCGAATCACGGCGAGCACAGGGCCGAAGATTTCCTCCTGCTCGATTCTCGCGCCCGCCTTCACGTCGGCGATGACAGTCGGCTCGATGAAGTGCCCTTGCTCGCCGTCCGAGCCGCCGCCCGCGACGACGCGCCCGCCGTCCTCTTTGCCCTTCTCGATGTAATCGCAGATCGTCTTGAAGGCCTTGTTGTTGATGACGGCGCTCAAATTCGTCTGCGGCTCCGAGGGGTCGCCGAGCCTTAATTTCTCGGTGCGCTCGACGATTTTCTCGACCATCGAATCGTACACGTCCGTGTGAATGATGGCGCGCGAACAGGCCGAACACTTTTGTCCCTGAAAGCCAAAGGCCGAACCCACGATGCCCGTCGCGGCTTCGTCGAGGTCTGTGTCGGAATCAACGACGATGGCGTCCTTGCCGCCCATCTCCGCGACGACGCGCTTGATCCAGACTTGCCCCTCCTGATGTTTGGCGGCGCGCTCGTTGATGCGCAGGCCGATCTCCTTCGAGCCGGTGAAGGCGACGTAGCGCGTCTTCGCGTGGTCAACGACGACATCGCCGACCTCCGCGCCCGAACCCGTCATGAAGTTGACGACGCCCGGCGGCAAACCGGCCTCTTCGAGTAGTTCAAAAAACTTGTAAGCGATGGCCGGCGCGTCCGACGAAGGCTTGAGGACGACGGTGTTGCCCGTGACGACCGACGCGACCGTCATGCCCGCCATGATCGCCAGCGGGAAGTTCCACGGCGGAATGACGACGCCGACGCCGAGCGGGATGTACCGGAGACGATTCTCCTCGCCCTCGATTTTCACGAGCGGTTGCCCTTCGGCGTAGCGCAGCATCTCGCGCGCGTAGAACTCGCAGAAGTCAATCGCCTCGGCGGTGTCGCCGTCGGCTTCGGCCCACGTCTTCGCGACTTCGTACACCATCCACGCCGAAAAATAGTGTTTCCGCTCGCGCATCAGCGACGCGACGCGGAAGAGCAAAGCGGCGCGCTCCTCAGCCGGTGTGTTGCGCCACGTCTTGAAAGTCTCGTGCGCTTTTTCGACCGCCGCGCGCGCCAGTTCCGCCGTCGCCTTGTGAAAGCGCCCGACCACCTCCGTCTTTTTCGCGGGGTTGAAACTCTCCAGCACGTCGCCCGTCTCGATGCGCTCGCCGCCGATGACGAGCGGGTAATCGCGCCCCAACTCCGACTTCACACGCGCCAGCGCCTCGCGCATCGCACGCGCGTTCTCTTCCTTGCTGAAATCCGTAAACGCCTCGTTCCGAAATTCGTCCTGCATCTCTCGCTCCTCAACTTGAATAATGAAGGATGACCGCCGGATAACCCTTGAACAGACGTGCGCCTCTAGTCTTCGCTCCGCACCTGTTATTCCGCGCTCATCGTTTTTCTTTCATGCTATCACACAAGCGGCGCAAAAAGCGTGACCGCCGTTGACGACAAAAAATGAAGCGCGGTCGCAGGCCATCAAGC
>JBAVPI010000081.1:0-3727 GCA_049692915.1 Pyrinomonadaceae bacterium | reverse complement strand
GGTTACGGGCGCGTGGATGCAAGGCGACGCGTCGTCGTCTCGGACGGCGAGAAATTGCTCGCCGGTGCGCGCGAGGGCGGGGACGAGCCGCGCCTGCTTGCAGAAAATCTACTCGGCGTGGCGTCCGTCATCAGCGATGCTGATCGGCTCGCGGCGGCCCGCTGGGCGATGGAGAACCTGAAGGCGGAAGTATTCATACTCGACGACGGCTTTCAGCATCTGCAAATCGCGCGCGACCTCGACATCGTGACGATTGATGCGACATCTCCGTGGGGCGGCGGGCGTCTGTTGCCGACGGGACGCCTGCGCGAGCCGCGCGGCGGACTCGCGCGCGCCGACTGCGTCGTCATCACACGCGCAGACCTCGCGCCAGACCTTGAAGCTTTGCGAAGTGAAGTCAGGCAACTGAATGGCAATCGTGCCGCCATCCTCGCCTCGCGCGTCAAGACACTGCGCGTGCGACCCTTCATCGTCGAGGCGGCGCGAGTCGAACACGAGAGCGCTGCTGCTGTGCCGCAACCGCTCGGCGTGTTCTGCGCAATCGGAAATGCGGAGGCGTTCTTCCGGCACGTGCTGAACGACGGACATGAAGTCTGTTACACGCGCGCCTTCCCCGATCATCACCGGTTCACGCAGGACGAGATTGACGGGTTGACGCAGGAGACCGCACGTCAGGGCGCGCGCGCGCTGCTGACGACGGCGAAAGATGCCGTCAAGCTGCGCGGGTTGCGCTTCACGCTTCCGCTTTACGTGCTTGAGATGGATTTAGAATTTGATGACGCGAGTGCGTTGACGAGCCTCGTGCGCGCGACCCTCAGATCAAACAACCGACGTTGAATTTCAGGGCGGCGTTGAATTTCAGGATGGCGAGAATCGTTCAGGCTCAAAGCAAGTTTAAGGCTTGAACGGCGGCGCAGAGTCTTCGCCCAACTTTGGCTGGGGCGGTGTGTTGGCGGGCGCGGGCGGATTCTTTTTCGACGGGGCGGGCGGGGGCGGCGCGTCGTCGTCATCGTTGCTGTTGACGGGCTGCGGCGGGGCGTTGCGCTTGTTCGAGTTGCGATTAGAGGGCGTCGGCGTCGCCTCCGGCGTGGCATCTTCTTCCGGCGCATCGTCGGTGTTTTGATTCTTATTGCGGTCTTCCGCGCCGCGTGCCGGGGTCGGCGTCGCGTCGAGATTGACGTTCTGGTTCGCGCCGGTCGTCGCGGAAACGCCGCCCGCGGTCGTCGCTCCCGCAACAATCGGGGTCGCCGCGGGTACGCCCGATGAGGGCACGATGTTGGTCTCCGCGCGTCCGTTGGGCGGCGTCACGGATTGCACCGGGAGGCCGTTCGGGTCGCTCGTGAGCGGCGGGCGCTCGTCGGTCGTCGCCTTGCGGCTCTCCAAGGCGTAAATGATGGCGAAAATGACGGCGATGGCCGCGATGGCCGGGAGCACGACGCGCATCGGGCTGAAGCCCGAAGAGGGCGGCGGCGGTTCGACGAAGACGGGCATCGCCTCGCGCTCAGGCGCGCGAAGGCCGGTCGGCACCCGGCCGCTGACCACCGTGGCCTCGTCATGGTCTTCATTTTCGGTGACGCGCGCCGCGGCGTTCGCGCCGGTCGGGACAACGATGCGGTCTGTCTCAGGCCTACTCTCGTTGCTCATGGTCGTGGCGACGGCGGGCGCTTCGTCAGCGGCGGCCAGCGCAAAATCTTCGGAGAGTTCACTCGCGCTCTGGTAACGTTCCTGCGGCTTCTTGGCGAGCGCACGCGCGACCACGCGCCCGACCGAGACGGGCAGGTCTTTGCGTTCGTCGAGCACGGAGGGCGGCGCATCTTGCAGGTGCTGCATCATGATCGCCGTCGGCGAGTCGCCCGTGAAGGGGACGTGTCCGACGAGCATCTCGAAGAGAATCACGCCGAGGCTGTAGATGTCCGAACGCGAGTCAATCTCGGAAGCCTGCGAGCACTGTTCGGGCGACATGTACTGCGGCGTGCCGATGATGAGGTTCGGCGCGGTCAGGCCGGGGTCTTGAGAGCCGACCGGCTCCTGTATCTTGGCGATGCCGAAATCGAGCACCTTCGCCCAGTCGCCGCCCCCCGACTCTTCGAGCATGATGTTATCGCTCTTCAAGTCGCGATGGACGACGCCCTCGGCATGAGCCGCCGTCAGCGCGCCGCACACTTGCCTGATGATCTCCACGACGCGCGCCAGCGGAAACGGCCCTTCGGCCCGGATGATCTCCTTCAACGTGCGCCCGCGGATGTATTCCATGACGAGGAAGACGACGCCGTTTTCCGATTCGCCGAAGTCGGTCACGGTCAGGGCGTGCGGGTGCGAGATGCGGGACGCGGCTTTGGCTTCGCGCGTGAAGCGGGCGACGATGGTGTCGTCTGCGGCGAGCGCAGGGTGGAGCACTTTGATGGCGAGAGTCTTTTCCATCAGGATGTGCGTGGCACGATAGACAGCGCCCATCCCGCCCTCGTCTATCTTCTCTTCAATGCGGTATTTGCCGGAGAGAATTTGACCGATGAGCGCGTCTTCGGATTTCTTCAACACGGTTCCGTCCGACGGACAGAGTGTGATCGTGTCCTCGTACTGCTTGCTGCATATCGGGCACTTTTTCATCGGGTGGAGTTCCGCCTCGTGTTTCGCGCTGTGTGGAGGATGATTTCAGCGTACCACACACTTTCCGCCGTGCGCAATACGATGTTTCTGAAGAAGCGCTTTCATGCACCGTCGTTCGTCTCGTCTTTTTGCGCCTCCGATTTTTGCCTTACCCGTCTCGCTTAGGTAAGCTGGCCGCGGTCGTTCTCTTAAATCTCCTTTGAGCACGGGGACGCTTGAGCAAAGAACATCTGGTCATCATCGGGGGCGTCGCCGCCGGTCTGAGCGCGGCGATGGAGGCGCGTCGCGCTGCGCCGGAACTCGAAATCACCGTTCTTGAAAAGTCGGGCGACATTTCATACGGCGCATGCGGGCTGCCCTACGTCATCTCCGGCCTCATCCCTTCGCTCGAACAACTCATCGCGCACACGCCCGATTATTTTCGCGAGCGCCACCGGATCAACATTCTTCTCAACAGCGAGGCGCTCGAAATTCTCCCGTCGAAGTTCGTCGTGCGCCACGCCGTCGAAGGCGCGCAACGCGAGACGGGCTACACGAATCTCGTCATCGCCACGGGCGCGTCGGCCATCTGTCCTCCGCTGCCGGGTCACGAACTCGAAGGCGTCTTTGTCCTCCGTCATCTGCGCGACGGGCGGCGCGTGATGGAATTCATGGAGCGTGCGCGACCACGCGCGGCGGTCGTCGTCGGCGCGGGCTACATCGGTCTGGAGATGGCCGAAGCTTTCAGTACGCGGGGCTTGAGCACGACGCTCATCGAGTCTTCCGACAATGTGATGAGCACGCTCGGCGGGCGTGCGCGCGATCTCGTCGTCGAAGAGATGCGCGCGTGCGGCATCGAAATAATCTTCGGCGAGAAGGTTTCCGCGTTCGAGGGCCACGCGGACGGACGCATCGCGCGCGTGCTGACGGAAACGGGGCGCACGGTCGAAGCCGACATCGTTTCAATCGGGGTGGGCGTGCGCCCGTCAACCGAACTGGCCGAAAGAGCCGGGTTGGAGATCGGCGCGAGCGGCGCGATCAGCACGGACGAGCGACAAAGGGCGAGCGCGCCGGGCATCTACGCGGCGGGCGACTGTTGCGAGGTGCTGCACAGAGTTTCGGGGCTGCGTGTGTGGCATCC
>JBAVPI010000080.1:0-2495 GCA_049692915.1 Pyrinomonadaceae bacterium | reverse complement strand
CATCCCTTCGCGCGGCGATGCCCGCGAATATTTCCGCGAGGCGTTCGAGCATCTCGTGCGTCAGCGCGTTCCGCTTCTCCGCACGCTCAAGGCGCACGCGCGCCACCACGTCGCGTTCTTCAAATGTGACGTTCATTAAAAAAGTAGGTCGCGAATCGTCAATCGTGAATAGAGAAAAGCCTTCTCGCTGTTCACGATTGACGGTTCACGGTTCAAGACCTCACACCAGTTTCATCGGCGTCGGATTTTTCGGGTCGGCATAATCGTAGAAGCCACGGCCCGACTTGCGACCGTAGAGACCGGCCAAGACCATCCGCTTGAGAAGGGGCGGCGGGGCGAAGCGTTTCTCGCGGAACTCGTTGAACATGATTTCGGCGATGTAGTAGGTGGTGTCTAAGCCGACGAAGTCGCCGAGCGTGAACGGCCCCATCGGATAGCCGCAGCCGAGTTTCATCGCGTTGTCTATGTCAACGATTGAGCCGACGCCCTCTTCGAGCGCGCGAATGGCGTCGAGCATGTAGGGGACGAGCAGGCGGTTGACGATGAAGCCGGTCTTGTCGCCCGCGCGCACAGGCACTTTGCCGAGCCGCTTGCCGAACTCGACGGCCTCCTCGTAAACGTCTTCGTCCGTGAGGATGGTGCGCACCACCTCGACGAGTTTCATGAGCGGCACGGGGTTGAAGAAGTGTAGGCCGATGAAGCGCTTCTGCCGCTCGGTCGAAGTCGCCGTCATCATCTCCGTGATCGAGATGGAAGAAGTGTTCGAGGCGAAGATCGTCTCCGGCTTGCAGATTTCGTCGAGTTGTTTGTAAGTATCGCGCTTGGTGTCTAGATTTTCGATAATGGCTTCGATGATGATGTCGCAGTCGGCGAGGTCTTTCAGTTCGGTTGTGCCGCTGAGTCGTCCGCGAATCTCGGTCTGCTGCGTGGGCGTGATCGTTCCCTTCTCGGCGAATCTGGCGAGCGACTTATCAATCCCGGCGAATCCACGCTCGCACAAGTCGCCCGTTACTTCGCGCACGACGACATCGAAACCGGCGGTGGCGGCGGTCTGCGCTATCCCGGAACCCATCAGGCCGCAGCCGAGCACGCCCACTTTTTTAATCTCCATCTTTTCGTCTTCTCCTGTGTTGGAATGTTCGTTAGTTCAGGACTTGAGAATTTCCCGCGGCGTCGCGTGCCTGTCGGTCACTTGCTGCGTCTCGCTTCTTCACAAATTAAAAACTTGACGCTGAGGCGAGCGGCGCTCACTTCTCTTCGCCCGCAGGCGTGGCCGCGGGCTTGTCTTCGAGCGTGAGGTTATAGCGCGCGCCCTCGGTTCGCACCCACTCGTCGGAACGCGCCTCCCAGTTTTCGTAGTCGGCGATCAACGCTTTCAGTTCCCCTTCGCGCGCGCTCCCCACCGGCACGCTTCCCGGCGGCACATCTCCCTTCTGCTGTGAAGCAAAGGTCTGCGCGCGTTGGAGCAGAAATTTTAGTTCTTCGCGGAATTCGTCGGCGGTCTTATTGAACGGCGGCGCATCGCTCAACTTTTGAATCGTGGGCGCGGCGTCTCTCTCCCCCTTCAGGACTTCGGGAAAGGCGCGCTGTCCCTCGTTCATCGAGTCAATATAGGCTTCGACGTTTGACTGAGCGCCGGGCCTCAAACGTTCGCCGATATTTCTCAGGCTTGGCGGCGGGCCGTCGTAGTGGAGTGCGACCATCACGAAACTGACGACGACGAAGAGGAGCGCGAGCGCCTGCGCCATGTGCCACGCGAGGGCGACGGGGCCGCGCTCGCCCGGTCGCTTGTAATCCACGAAGAGCGCGAGCACCATCCCCGACACGAGTCCGCCGAGATGCGCCGCGTTGTCTATGAAACCGCGCGCGACGTAGCCGATGAAAAGGTTGATGAAAATCATCGGCAGCATTCCCGTCCCGAACGCGCGCTTAAAGCCTTCGGGGAGTTCGTGCCGGTACTTGATGCCGAAGACGAAGAGCACGCCCACGAGTCCGAAGAGCGCGCCCGACGCGCCCGCCGACGGCACGTCCGCCGACTTGAAGATGAAGCGCCCGACGGAACTCACACCCATGTCGGGCCGCACCGTCAAATAACTCGCCGCGACTCCGGCAACGCCCGTCGCGATCCAGAAGACGACGAACCGCGCCGACCCGTAAAGCTTCTCCACATACGGCCCCAGCATGAAGAGACTGTACATGTTGACGAGCAGATGCAGCGGGCCGAGTCCCGGCATGTTGACGTGCAGGAAGACGGGCGTCGCGAAGCGCCACCACTGCCCCGCGTCAATCAACCTGTTGACCTTTGCGCCGTAGGCTTCGAGCACGTCGCCGGTCGCGCCGCCGGAGAGCGCCATCAGCACGTAGAGAAAGACGTTCGCCGCGATGAAGATGATCGTGAAGGAGGCCGGTCGCGAGATGATGGCGCGCACGAAGCGGAGCGTCTCAGGGTCGGCGGAGGTCTGCGCGCGACGCGACCCGGACGATGCGTCCTGCGC
>JBAVPI010000079.1:0-9011 GCA_049692915.1 Pyrinomonadaceae bacterium | reverse complement strand
CGTTCGCCCGTCCTCCTCGACGCCGTTCAGGAAATTGCTCCCGGCGCGAAAGACGAGGTAATGGTCTGTGGCTAAGGTCGGTGATTCGTCGTAGGTGACGATCTGCGAGCCGCCCGGATGCACGGCGAAGAAGTTGTCGGCAGCCGGGAACTCAACGATGGTCGGCCCGTGTTGCGCGAGTCCAAGCCGGATTACGGGGTCTTCGTTTCCGCGCACCGTGACCTGCGCCTGCCCGAAGAGGTATTCGGGGCGCGCGGGCTGCGGCACGACCGTCACGGGCTGAGGCGTCGCGGCGGGCGTCGGCTCTCGCCTTGCAACTCCCCTTCTTCCTCGTTGCGATGCTGCGCGTCGCAGGTTTGGTGTGGGGTTTTGCGCTTGCGCCACGAGGTCGGCTGTTAATAGGCTGCCGACGAGCGCGATTATGAAAAAGAATCTTATCCGGGGAACTCTCACTGTCGTCTTCCTCCAAATCTCATAAACAATCAAAGTCTGACGGCCAGCCGTCGCGTGCGAGGCGCACCTCTAGCGCCGCTCGTGTCAGTTTCCAGAGGGACGGGCATTGCCGTCCGGCGCGGCTGCTTGCGATTGCGGCGGCTGGTTGGGCGCGCTCTGTAACTCTTCCCAGCCGAACCAAGTGATCTGGTAGCCGGTGCGCTTGTTCCTCTCGTCGCGCCCCAGTTCGTCGCGCGCGAGCCTCACGGTCAGGTTCAGTTGATGAGTCTCTTCGACGGGTCGCTGGTTGACGACGCGCGTCAAGGCTTGCGTGCCGATGACGTGAACGGTGAACGGATCCGACTGGTCAATCCAGATTTGCTGCTCAGTCCAGCGCGCCTGCCAGCTTTCCGCCGACTGCTGTTCGAGCACGCGGTTGCGCCGGAGGTAGTCAAAGAGTTCGCGCCCGCGCGCGGCGATCATTAACTGAATCGCTTCGTTCAACTGCCGGTCGCGGATGTCCGGGTTATTGCTGTAGTAGAGATTAAGGAACTGCGAGACGAGGTACTTCTTATCACCCGCCGACGGCTCATCCGGCGAGAACCCGACCGAATCGGTCAAGCCGTACTCGCGGTTATTCATCACCACCACACGGTCGCCGCCCGCCGTCCGGTCAACCACGATCCGGTCGGGTCGCCTGAGATAAAGCGTCAGGTTGAAAGCCGCTTGCACGAGGATGATGACGACGCAAATTCCGAGCGCGCCCATCAGACGACGATTCGCTTCAACCGTCTCCGGGTCGGCGACGTAATCAACGATGCGTTCGACGGCGGAAGCGTCGGCTTGAGCCGCGATAGTCTCCGCGCCGGCGTTGTTTGAAATCACCGCCTCCCGCTCCCTTTCGACGAAGGGGTGCGCGCCCGCGATTCGTGATCCGATGACATCAGTAGCAGTCGCCATTCTTTATCTTCCTCGCACTTCTTCAGTGAACAAGATCGTTGACCAATTCGACGCTTGACCACTCGACAGCGTTTCTCTCATCGCTCGCGTATCCCAGAACCTCATAGACATCCGCGAGCGCGCTTCGCATTCGGCGTTCCAACTCTTCGTCCGTTGCTGCGCTTCGCGTCGCGGTCATCGGCTGACGATTCTCATCATTGGCCGTCTCGTGCTGACTACGGGCATCCGATTTTCTTCTTTTCGTCATCGTCATTACCCGCTCTCCGCAGCCCCTGCCATCCGCACTTCGACCATGACGCCCCGATGTTTTGTTCCTCAACTTCCGTTCTCCAACAACCTTTGTGCCATGCGGCATCGCGCGTCGAGTAAAGGAGGAAGCAACAACATTCATGTTATTCGCTTTGGGTTTCAAACAATCGAACTTATCGAGCCGGTGTCATTTCAGTCTTAGGCTTCCATGCGGTTGCATTTGCGAATCCACCGGTTGCATTTGCGAAACCGCACGGGTGTGAAAATGCAACCGCCCGCTTTCACCTACGCTGCCGTGACTGCCTGCCTGTATATGTAGAACGAGTTTGCGAAGTGACAGCGCCGGGCGTATCCGTTGAAGCGCTGTTCTGATTGGAATTCGCCCCATCGCGCCGCGAAGGTTCGTCGCTTCGTTGTGCGTCGGAAGCCCTGAATGAGCGCGCCGTGATTTCGGGCGCGGCTGTGCTTGATTGAGACGAAGGTTGAGCTGTCGCTGCTTGAGCAGCTTGCAGCGCTACGCTTTCAGTTCTGTTCAGTGCGTAACTCGACGACGGCGTAGTGAATGTCAGCGCGCTTTGCGCGGTCTGGTTTTGAGATCCTGTCGCTGCCTCCTGCCTCACCCCGCCCGATTGTGTGGGCAGAGAAAGGAGCGTGTTTCTGACGGTCGAATCCGCTGGCGCGAAGAGGTTCGCCGCCGTCAGCGAGCGCGCGATCTCCAGCCCGCGCGCGACATAGTTCTGCGTCTCGGCATATGGCGGGACACCTCCGTTACGAATCCGGCTGGGGTTGATGACACGACCATCCGGCAGGCGGAGCGAAGTGCCATACAGGTAAGCTTCGACCGCTCCTTCCCCGGCGTTGTAGCCCGCCAGCACCAGCTCGAAGCGGTTGTTGAAGCGGCGCGAAAGGTCGCGCACATAACGGGCCGCCGCGTCCACTGCCGTCCCCGCGTCGTTCGGGTTCGACAGCCCGTAGCGCGCCGCCGTTCCGGGCATGAACTGCATCATCCCGCGCGCCCCCTTTGGCGACACAAGCCCCGTTTGAAACCTCGACTCCAGAAATGCGATTGACCACAACACGCGCGGGTCAACTCCGTAGCGTAAAGCCGCCGCCCTGATCTGAGGCTCATAGAGTCTTGCGCGAGCCAAGGTTTCGCCGCCAATTCCTTCGGCGAGCGCAGTGCGCCGCAGAAGTCTCGGCGGTGCGGAAGAGGAAGGCATCCGAATCACCGTTCCGGGCTGTAATTGGGCGTCCACCTCGATGTTGTTAAGCCGCGCGATATCCTCAGCCGCGACGCTGTAGCGCTCCGCCAGCAGCGTCACCGTCTCATTCGCTCGAACTCTGATATTGACGATCTGCGCCGCGCGCCCTCGCTGCGCTTCCGCTAATAAAGGCAAGAGCAACGCGAGCAAGAGAGCCGCGCCGCATAGATTTCTCTTTCGTGTCATCAACATCTTTCTCCTCACCCGCAACTCTTCAATTCGAGTCGCGGCGAAGTGCAACCGCAGTGCCGAGCCTGAAGTTGAGTGGCACAACTCTTGTTTAGACCGCGAAGCAGGATGAACATGAATCTGCGCTCTCGGCACTGAGAGGTGTCCGAGCGCCCGGAGGTTCACGACTTCACTCGGGCCGAAAACCGCAAGGAGTTGGAAATGAGAAAACTGAAAAAACGGATGAGCGAAAGGGTTTCCGCCGTTGATGTGTTGGACACAGATGGCAATGACTCAAGGGCGGTGCGCTTCGGCAAGCGCGCTATGGTCGTAGGCTTATTTCTTGACGCCATTGAGCCGATCCTAACGGTCGTCGGCGTGGTTCTCTTAACGAGCTTCCCCGCGATGGCGCAGACGGGCGGGACGATCTTCGGGCAGGATCAGTCAATGGTGCCGAATGCCATCCGCCAGACGGTCATCTTCGCCGCCGGCATCGCATTCCTCGTCGGCGCGCTGACGGTCATTTGGGGCGCGTTCCAATACTCACGCCGTCAGGAGTGCATGAACTCATTCATCGGCGGCGGACTCCTGATGACCATCGGCGGTGTGATCGCGCTCATCAGCTACCTGTCGTCGGGTCGCGGCGTCACGGTTGACCGCACGCTCAACTAGCGACGAGGAAAGGCGAGACTAGGCGATGCAGGATCACCCGATGCGCGAGCGCATCTATCTGCCCATCGTGCGCTTCGGCGTGCCGCACACGGATTGGAAGTACGTCCTTCTCATCACGATGTTGGGCTTCGTGCTTCCCTTCGTCTTGGGGATAAAACTTTACGGCGTGCCGGTGCCGATGTTCACGGGGACATTAGCGCTCGCGGCGTCGGTCGCGTTCTTCAACTTCATCCGCTTGGGGCGACGCCCGCTCTGGTTTCAACACACGCTCCGCGCTCTTTGCTCCGGCTCGGTCGAGCGCGCCGCGCTTCCGGGGGATGGGTTGGAAGAGACGTGGGTTAAAGGTGCTGGCGAAACAAGCGGGGCGAGACATGGGCGCTTTCGTGATGAAACTCAGACGACCGCCGCGCCCGTCTTTCGCTTCGAGCATTTGTGAGGTCTCTCTCATTATGGACATCTGGTCAATCATCGGCATCGCTTTCTCGCTCGGCCTCGCCGGGTTGGGCGCGGGTGTTGGTTTTCGTCTGTTACAGCTTCAGCGGCGAAGCCGTCAAGACAAAGATGTGAGTGAGAAAGTCCTAGCCGAACAAGACGTAGGAAGCGAACAGTTGCGCCGCCGCGTGAGCCATCCCGTCGGGAGTCGGCGCACGACCAGTGTTCACGGCATCAACCGTCTCGGCTATCTACGCCACACCGACGGCAGCTATACCAAAGCGTTTCATGCAGAGATGCCCGCGACCCTCTACGCCGACGATGCGGAGGTTGACCGCCTCTACAACGACTGGGCGCGGATGCTGCAAAGCGTGAAGCAAGCAGGTTGCCTCATTCAGACGCGCCACGATGTGTGGGCGGACTCAGGGCGCGCGCTGCATAGTCATCTGAAATCGCAGGCTCAAGCGAAAGACACATACATGCCGGCGCGGATGCTTCATACCGTCGGACTCACCGGAACTGAATCGGCGCTCCGCGAGCGGCATTATCAAGACGACAGGTTGACGCTCTGGGTGCGCGTTCCCGTCCGTCACGCGGATGATCCTTCGCGCGGGCGGCTCACGTCCCTCGCGCGCTTCTTCCCCCAACTCACCACAGAAATTCGTCGGCAGGGTATTAAGAGACTTACGAGCGCGGTCACGGCGAGTTGGACGCGGACTAACCGCGAGCAGGTGTTCGCTCGCGTGCGCGACGCCGAATTGGAAGCCTACCGTGCCGCCGAGCAAATCTTCTCCACGGTCGAGCATATGTGCCCGCTTCGCTTGCGCCCGTTTACGCGCGAAGAGATGTGGCGCGAGACGTTTCTCGCGCACCGCCAGAATGAATGTACTGCGCCCGCACTTTCGCTCGTCGAGGGAAGCGACCTGCGGCAGCCGCTCTGCGGCGAGAAGATCGAAGCGCGCGGGCAGTTCCTGATGCACGGGGATTACCCGGTCAGCATCGTCTCGCTGTTCCGCCCGCCGACGCCGCTCGTCTCAGCCGGGATGCTGCGCGTGATGACGGCGAACCCGAACCTCGCGTTCCGCCACACGACCGTCGTTGAGTACATCACGCTCGACCAAGAGCGGGCAAAGGCGCACCTCAAAGACCAGCACAAAGATTTGAGCCGCGCGCAGACGGCGGTCTCGCGCAAGTCTCCGACGCCCGCGGACGACGACCCAGACGCGCAGGCCGCGCAGAGCGACATCAAGCATTTACGCGCTGAAATAGCGGGCGGGCGCGAGAGCCTCGTCGAAGCTCGTGCTTATGTCGTCGTGTACGGCGAGCGCGCACGCAGCCGCGCGGAACTTAGCCGCTCGGTCGAAGGGCTTGACGAACGCTGCCGCCATATCGTTTCCGCGTTGGGGCGGCTGCCCGGCGCGGACGCGGCTCGCGAAACTATTCAGGCATTGCGCGCCATTTACCCGCAATGTATCGCCGGTGAGTTGAGCGCAAAGCTCACTGGCAGAGAATTCAAAGAGACGACGCGCTCGCTCTCAAGGCTCGCGCCGCTCGAAGCCGTCTGGCGCGGAAGCCGCGAGCCTCATACGCTTGTCACCACGCCGTCTAATCACCTGATCGGCTTCAACCTGTTCGACGCGAATGAAGTTCCCTCGCCTTTAGGCTTATTGCTCGCCGGTTCGCGCGGCGGCAAGAGCGTGCTGCTTTCTGAAATCATCACCAACGCTTTAGCGACAATTAGGAAACTGCGCGTGCGCGTCGTTGACTACGGCAACTCGCAAGAGCCATTGGTTGCTGCACTAGGCGGCAGGCATTTGAAGTTCGACCCACAGGAGCGGGCCACGATCAACATCTGGGATTACGAAGGATTGAAAGACGGCGTGCCACCCTCTGAGCTTCAGAAGTGGTATGTCGTGCAGGATGCTTTGCAGCTTGCCCGCGTGGATGCCAAAGAGAGCGGTTCGGCCTACGCCCGCTTCGCCGAAGACATCCTGACGTTGATGGTGCGCGAGGTCTATCACAACGAAGTCCCGCGCAACGCGCCCGGCAAGACCAAACATGAGCCGCGCCACGAGCACCTCTTGGAGATGCTCGCCACCTACGAATTTGATGACGCGGAAGCAGATGCCGTGCGGACGCAGCTCCGCATTGCGCTCGAAACATTCAGAAATGATCCGTTCATTGACGCTTCCACATCTCCGCAGTTCTCTCAGGAATCTCCACTCGATGTTTATGAGATGAAGACGCTGGAGAACTTCTCCGACCGTGTGCGTCAGTCTCTCGCGTTCCGCATCGTCGCCCGCGTGATTCAGTCAGAGGGACACCGCGAAGCCGATGGGACACGGACGAAGATGCTTCTGGCTTTCGACGAGATGTGGGAGTACACGCGGGGCTATCCGAAGATCGTCGCGGCCATTGACCGCTACGCGCGCACCGGCGGCAAAGAGGGTGTGCTGACACTCTTAGCCACGCAAGCCTTTAAAGACATCACGGGCACGCCCGAAAGCCCGAACCCGATTGGTCACTCATTGATGGGCAATGTCGGAGTGAAGTTCATCGGCGTGCAATCGGGCGATTACGCGGACATGGTGAAGAAGTTCAAATTCACCGAACCGGTCGTCGCGGCAATTGACTCGATTAAGAACCATCCCGGTCACTACTCGGAGTTCGTTGGCGTGTGGGGCGCGGGCGCGCACCAACAAGCTCAGAAATTTAGGGTCGTGCTGAACTCTTCATTGAAGCTCTGGACATACACCTCGAACCCGGACGAGCGCAATGCCCGACGGCACGTGCAGTTCCTCCGACCGCACTGGCATCCCGTGCAAGTTCACATGTGGCTCGCCGAGCACTACCCACAGGGGCTGGTCGGCATCGGGATCACGCATATTGATGAAGAATTGCTGGCCGCAAGCGAAGAGCGCGCCGCGTGAGCGAAGGGAGACGAAGGGAATGAGCAAGGCGAGGTTGAAAGAACGGGGCAGACAAATCTTGCTCGGTCTGATTGTCGGCTTCTTTCTTGTTCCGGCTCAACCCGCACAGGCGCAGTGGACTGTGTACGACCCGGCGAACCATGCCACGCAGCTTGAGCGCATGGCGCAGGAGGCGGCGCGGTGGATGGAGAAGGTCAATCAATATGTGGAAGAGATCAAAAAATACGAGACGATGATTGATAAGCAGGTCGAGCAGATCACCAGTCTCGGCAACATCCTCAAGACCGTTGACGAGGAACTCGCGCGCCATAAGAGTCTCACCAATGCGGTGGCGAGTTTCGGGAAGACGATTCGCCAGATTTTCCAGTTGCAGCAGGACATCCGCACGATGGTCACGAACCGCATCCTCGCCGTGCAGCGCGTGTGGGACAGGATGCGAAACGGCATCTTCGACCCGCAGCAAAACATGCGCGACCTCGAAGAGTACATGCGCCACTCCATCGGCAGGGCGAGCCAGCAGCGGGTGGAGTACCACGAACTCCTGCTCGAACAAGACGCCGAGTTCGGCGAGGCGGTCTATAACCGCGAGGTCGCTTTCGGTCGCCTCGCCCGCGCCGAAGAAGCACAGCGCGCTCTGGAAGCCGCGCTCACCGCCGAGACCGCGAAGCCCGCCGGAGAGCAGCAGGGCGTCCAAAGCCTCTTACAACAGTTAGCCGACTGCAAACTCTACATCGCAACGCTCACCGACCAGATCGCCGAGTACACGCGCATCATCAACGACAAGATGACGAAGTTCGGCGTTCGCATTGACGCGCACGCTCGCTTCGGACAAGCAGTCGTGCGCGAGACGGAGGCGTGGCGCGAGATGACGCGCGTTAATCAAGGAACGCTGAGAAGCCTCGACGCGCTGTTCGATCCCGATGATCCGGTTGAAGAAGTTTTCGATTACCCAGCGGACGAGTACGAGCCGTTTCTGATTCGGTAGTACCGGGAGCAATCGTCTTAGGCGCATCACGAACCTCGTGTTAATGCTCATTTATTCGTGAAGGATTTTGATAATGAAGTTCGCGCGGCGTAATCTTTTAGCGAGCGTTAGAACGCGGAGCAGTTCACGCCGAGACCTACTCCGGCGGTGGCTGCTCGCTGGGATAGTCTGTCTGCCGTTCATCACGTTTGCCGCCGAAGCAGCGCTGGCGCAGAGCGCGACGCCGACCCCTGCACCAACGCCTTCCGCCGCGCCCGCCGCCAGACCGCAGCAGCAGGTGCAGAATCTCGCAGGCATTGCCGTCCGTTTCGTCCCCGCCGTCAAGCGCATCGTCGAGGGCGCGATGCTCCGGCGCTACACCTTTCTGGCGACCGTTTTCGCGCAGCTCGTCATGCTCGCCGCCTTCATCAAGCTACAGGCGGACAAGCCCGGCGCGACCCGCGACTTCTTTGGGCAATGTGGGCGGGCGATCATCATCCTGCCGCTCATCGTCTTAGGCCCGTGGCTCATCAGCTATTTCTACTCGCTCGGCTACCACCTAGTCGCCCCCTTGCGCGTCCCGCTTTACGCCTCTGTTGACGAATTCAACGATTCGTATCATCGCTTCACGATGGGGATGTTCACCGCGACCGATAGAGGCGGCATCTATCAGCCGATGCCGACTGGCACAGGCGCGATCATCGGCGTGCTGACCGATAGGGACTCGACCGTCAAAACCGTTGACGAGATGGTTGACCCGGCGCGCTGGGACATGACGAAGCTCTTTTCGATTATGAACATCGCACGCGGCATACTTAGCTTCGGCGAGTTCGTGCTGATCGTCCTCACGGGCTTCCTGATGATCGCCTTCCGATTGGCCGTCCCGTGGATGATTGCGATGAGCATCGACAAATCGCTCGCGCACGAGGTCTCGTACAAGTT
>JBAVPI010000078.1:0-3215 GCA_049692915.1 Pyrinomonadaceae bacterium | reverse complement strand
CCAGCACACGCACGTATGTTCCAGCCGAACAGACGACGCGTGCGCGCACGTCGCACGTGCCGTCGTCGTTGCGGCGCAACGTGGTCGTCGCCCCCTCGTCGGGCATGAACGCGAACTCACGGACGTTGACGCGCACGCTCTTGCGTTCGACCGACTCGCCCCTGCGCGCCAGTTCGTAAAGCTTCCGTCCCGCTATCTTCTTCGCCGAATACATCGGCGGCACTTGCTCGATGTCGCCGCGCAGCGAAGAGAGCGCCGCCTCGATGTCCGACTCTTCGAGAGCCGCGCAGTCTTTCACGCTCCTCCCGGACGCGCGCGGCGCACCCGTCAAGTCGCCCGTCTCGGTCGCGTAGCCGAGACGAATCGTCGCCTCGTACTCCTTCTCCGCCCCGGCGAGAAACTGCGCGAGCCGCGTCGCGCGCCCGACGAGCACTACCAGCACACCCGTCGCGAAAGGGTCGAGCGTCCCCGTGTGCCCGACGCGTTTCTCACGCATGATGCGACGCACGCGCGCCACCACGTCGTGCGAAGTCCAGCCCACAGGCTTATCAATAATCAGCAGTCCGTCCGTCATGTGAATGTTCAAGCTCCGACTTCAAATTTTTCGCGCGCCCACGTCGTCAGTCATCTTAAACGTCGAACGCCGAATTCAATATTTCAAATCCGAAAGTTGACATTTCAAATCCGCGATTCGGATGCCGGAGACGAGCATTCCTATCGGTTTGCCGCGCGTAAACCGCCCAAGTTAAAATGTCCGTGAGATGCGAAAAAGAAGACCCGCAAAGGCCAGAGACATCAATGAGGACGTGGCGGCGGCAAAGCGGCCCGCGCGCCTGCTCGACCCCGACAAGGCACGCGCGCGGACGCTCCAGCGCGCGGGTAAACTGCTCGCCGCGAAGCCCCGCTCCGTGGCCGAACTGCGCGAGCGGCTGCTGGAAAAAGCGTGGACGAACGAGGAGGTCGTGGATGCTGCGCTCGCCAAGCTGGAGGAGTATGGCTACGTTAATGACCAGAGTTTCGCCCTCGGCTTCGCATCCTATCGCGTGCGGCAGAAGCCCGTGGGCCGCCAGCGTCTCGCGCGCGATTTGCAGTTGAAACAGATTTCGCGCGAGACCGCGGACAAGGCGCTCGACAAGGTTTATGAAGAGACGCCCGAAGAGGATTTAATCACGCGGGCCATCGAAAAACGGGCGCGCCTGCGCGGCCTGCCGCAGACCAGACAGGAGACCAAGAGCCTCTACGATTATCTCCTGCGCCTCGGTTTTCCCTACGATCTCATCATCCGCAAAGTGCGCGAAGCGTCCGCGGCGGAGATTAACGAAGATGAGACTCAGGCCGACGAAAACGAGGCTCTGATTGACGAAACGGACGCCGACGCCGGTTAATCCTCCCGCACCCCCAACTTCGATTGCCACAGTCACGCGTGTTACACTTTTGAAAGCGTTCAGCAATCGTCCCGGCGGCTCAATCTACGTCGCCGACTCTTTTGCCGGACGCTGAACGCTGATTGTCGAGTGCTTAATTTTTATGATGACCGGAAACGAAATTCGCGAAGCCTTTTTAGAATATTTTGAGAAGCGTGGACACAAGCGCGTGCCTTCAAGCCCGCTGCTGCCCGCAAACGACCCGACGCTTTTGTTCACCAACGCCGGGATGAATCAGTTCAAAGACGTGTTCCTCGGCGTCGAGAAGCGCGACTACACGCGCGCCGCTTCGTCGCAGAAGTGCATCCGCGCGGGCGGCAAGCACAACGACTTGGACGAGGTGGGCAAGACCGCGCGCCATCACACCTTCTTCGAGATGCTCGGCAACTTCTCCTTCGGCGACTACTTCAAGCGCGAGGCGATTCAGTATGCGTGGGACTTTCTCACGGGCAAGCGTGAAGAGGGAAAGCTGGGGCTTGACCCGACGAGGCTGTGGTTCACGGTCTTCGGCGGCGACGACGAAGTGGCTGCCGACGAAGAGGCCGCCGCGCTGTGGGTGGAAGTCGGCGCGAGGCCGGAGCGCATCCTGCGCTTCGACCGCAAGGATAATTTTTGGCAGATGGCCGAAACCGGCCCGTGCGGGCCGAACTCCGAGATTAATTATTACCTCGGCGAGCACCCGGAAGACCCTGAGTTTAACCGCGCCGAATTCGTCAACGGCCCCGGCGACACGACGATGGAGATTTGGAATCTCGTCTTCATGCAGTACAACCGCGTCGAGACGGAACCCGGCAAATACAAACTCGAACCGCTGCCCGCGCCCTCCGTTGACACCGGCGCGGGACTGGAGCGCCTCGCCGTCGTCATGGAAGGCGTGAAGTCAAACTATGACACAAAATTAATTAAGGACATCATCCAGTTCACCGCTGAACTCGCCGACCGCCACTACGAAGCCGACACGCAGGAAGGCTTCGCCATGCGCGTCATCGCCGACCACGCGCGCGCCACGGCCTTCTCCATCGCCGACGGAATTTTACCGAGCAACGAAGGGCGCAACTACGTGCTGCGCAAAATCATGCGCCGCGCGATTTATCAGGGACGCAACACGCTCGGCCTCGAAGATTTGTTCTTCAACAAAGTCACAAACTTCGTCGTTGACCGGATGAAAGATGCTTACCCCGAACTGGAAACGCAACGCGGTTTCATCGAAAAGATGGTGCGTCTTGAGGAAGAGAGGTTCGGAAATACGCTGACCGTGGGATTGAAGAAGCTTGATGAACTGGTTAAGGCTAGCAAAGGAAAATGGACTCGCGGTGCTCCTGATAGAGTAGAAGTTTCAATTCAGGAGCTTGCTCGTCTTTACGATACCTTTGGGACACCTATTGACCTGATGTACGTAATTTTGGCACAGCAAAATCTTGAAATCATCAACGAAAAATCCCTTGATGCGGAGCACGTCAGATCACTAAATGAGGAAGAATTCAGACGGCGAATTGAACATGAACTAAAAGAACTTCAGCAAAACAAAACTGAAACGCACGCCGCCGAGCGCAAGAAAGCGAAGCCTGTTTATGTGGCTTTGTCGCGCAGGAACGATACCAAGTCCGAGTTCAAGGGCTACGAATCAACAAGCGTTGAGACTTCAAAAATTATCGCTTTGATTAAGGGCGAAGATGAAGTCCAAGTTTTAAGCGAAGGCGACGAGGGCGAGGTGGTTCTTAATCACACGCCGTTCTATGCGGAGAGCGGCGGGCAGGTCGGCGACGTTGGCGAGTTTGTGAAGGAGAACGG
>JBAVPI010000077.1:0-2558 GCA_049692915.1 Pyrinomonadaceae bacterium | reverse complement strand
ATTTTTACGTCAACATGATCGTCCGTCCCGTGCGCAACGACGAGGCGGTGACGACTCGCAACTACTTTCTCGTCCTCTTTGACGAAGTTGAAGGACTGACGGGCGCTGAGAGCGGCCCACAGCGCGCTGGCGCAACCGAGCCTGCCATGCGCCTTCTCGAAGAAGAGTTGCAAGGCTCGAAAGAGCAGCAGCAGACGACCATCGAGCAGTACGAGACGCAGACCGAAGAACTCAAAGCCTCGAACGAAGAAATGCAAGCGATGAACGAGGAGCTTCGTTCGGCGACCGAAGAACTTGAGACGGGCAAGGAAGAGTTGCAATCGGTCAACGAGGAAATCCAGACCATTAACGCCGAGTTGAAGAACAAGATCGTCGAACTCGCCACCGCCAACAGCGACCTGCAAAATCTGATTACGTCAACCGATCTGGCGACGATCTTCGTTGACCGGGATTTGACGATCAAATTCTTCACGCCGTGCGCCCAAGACCTCTTCAGTTTGATTGCGTCGGATGTCGGGCGCTCGCTCTCCGATATCACGCACAAACTCGAATACGACAATCTGTTGCAAGACGTGGGGCGGGTGCTCGACGACTCGCACAAAATGGAGCATGAGGTGGCGAGCCGCGAGGGGCGCTGGTACGTCGCGGAGTTGATTCCATATCGTGCGGCGGCGGCAGACAAGACGGACGGCGTCATTCTCACTTTCATTGATTTCACCAGACGCAAGCAGGCGGAGAACGAAACGCGCGCGGCGAAAGACGCATTGGAGCGGCACACCGTCGCGCTGATGGAAGCAAACGCCGCTTTGCAAGCGGAGGTCGGCGTGCGGCAGCGCGTCGAGCTTGAACGCGGTCAGCTTCTGCGCCGCATCGTCTTCGCGCAGGAGGATGAGCGCCGCCGCATCGCGCGCGAGATGCACGATCAGTTCGGGCAGCAGTTGACCGTGCTGAAAATGAAACTCGACGCGCTCAAAGAAGACTGCGGCGAGCAAGAGAACCTGTCCGGACAGGTTGAAACATTACGGGCGGTTGCCCGGCAACTCGACGCCGACGTTGATAACATGGTCTGGGAAATGCGCCCGACGGCGCTCGACGATCTCGGCTTACAGGCGGCGCTCTCCACCTACTTCCAGAACTGGTCAAAACATTTCGGCCTCCCCGTCCAACTGCACGCGGGCGGAATGGATGAAGATCGCTTGACGCCGGAGGTCGAAACCGCGCTCTATCGCATCGCGCAGGAGGCTCTCAACAACGTCGCCAAACACGCGCAGGCCGCCAGCATCGCGGTCGTGCTCGAACGTCGTGCCAATCAGGTCTCGCTCATCGTCGAAGACGACGGCGTGGGTTTCCATGCGCAGCAGGTATTCGACAGTGAAGGCAAAGGATTCGGTCTGATCGGAATGCGCGAACGTGCCGCACTCTTCGGCGGCACGTTCGAGATTGAATCGAAGCCAAACGGCGGCACGACCGTGGTCGCGCGGATTCCTGTGCCGCCCGCACCGGAGACGGAAAAGACCGATGAATAAGCTGCGCATCCTTTTAGCCGAGAATCACGAAACCATCCGCGACGGGCTGAAACTTCTGATTAGCTCGCAGCCCGACATGGAGGTGGTCGGCGAAGCCGAGAACGGGCGCGTCGCCGTGCAACTCGCGCAGCGGTTACTGCCCGATGTAGTCGTGATGGATATTTCAATGCCGGAGTTGAATGGTCTTCAGGCGACGCAGAAGCTGAAGCAGCAATGCCCGCAGGTGAAGGTCTTGGCCTTGACGCGGCACACGGACGGCGGCTACCTGCAACAACTGCTGCGGGCGGGCGCGAGCGGCTATTTGCTCAAACAGAGCAAGTCGGCGGAACTGCTGCGGGCGATTCGCGTCGTCGCCGCCGGTCAGACATATCTCGACCCGGCGATCACCGAAAAGCTTGTCGGCAGCTTCATCGGCGGGCGCGGCGCGCGGGGTGCATCCACCGAAGCGAGTTTGACCGACCGCGAGGCGGAAGTCCTCCGCCTCATCGCGTTGGGCTACATCAACAAAGAGGTGGCCGCACGGCTCTCCCTGAGCGTCAAAACCGTCGAAGCTCACAAGGCGCGAGGGATGGAGAAGATGGGCATGAAAAGTCGCGTTGACATCGTGCGCTACGCGATGCTGCAAGGCTGGCTGCAAGACACTTGAACCCTCGCGAAGCCCTCCGGTTTACCCTCTCGCCATGAGGGTAAAACCCTCACTACTTTCACCCACCTTCCTGATATCCAAAACTCATCACTTAAGTTAAAAACTACCATCATTGGCCCGCGAAGGCATAACCGCTACCTCCTTTTACATTACCGGAGCAGCGTTTGACGGTAGGCTGTTTCGCCTGTCGAGTGCCGGGACGGGACGGCGGCACGAGACAAGGGAAAACAGGGGGAAAAGGGGGCAGTTTCGTCACGGGGCTTCACCCTTCCATCAGCGCTCCATCTGTGTGTCGGTCAGCAGTGAAGCGGGGTCGCTCACCAAAAATTCCCGCACTCTCTCATCATGGCAACCATCAGGAGTTACAACCAAGCGCCGGACTTAAC
>JBAVPI010000076.1:0-7184 GCA_049692915.1 Pyrinomonadaceae bacterium | reverse complement strand
TCCTCGGACGCACGCGTCGTCGCCGCTTCGTCCGGCCTGATAGTTTCGATGGGTGCGGGCGGCGTCGGCGTCTCGTCCGTCCCGGCGGTTTCCTGTCTCACGACCGCGCCGCAGTCGGGACAGGCGGTGCTGTCGTCCGACATCTGTGTTCCGCAATTTTCACATGTAATCATTAGCGATCCTCTTATCAAAGGTTATCTTCGTACCAGCCCGGCCGGCATGCGCGCGGTCTCTTTCTGTGACTGTGTGTGAATTGACGTGGAAGTCGGCGAACGTGGATAGCTGATGCTCACGCCCGCCGCTTTAATTTCGTGCGCCCATTATGCAACAACGACTCAATTTCCGCGACGCGGCACGGTTCCCTTTTTGGCCGGGACGTTGCGCTTGACGGCGGGCTTACCCGGCACGCTCGACGTGTCCGACTTTTTCGCCGCGGGCTTCTTGACAGTGCCGTCGGCGGGCTTCGTCGCGGGGGCGGCGACGACGGGCGGTGCGATGACGGATAGTTCCACCATGTAATCTTCGGCGACGCTGACGTGCGAGCGTGCGACTATCTCGTCGAGTATCCGGTCGCGTTTCTCCTGTTCGACAGCGGTGCGCGCCGCCTCGCGCGGTGCTCGCGGGGGCGCATTGCCGTTTTGCGGCGACGCAGTATATCTGATGAGAATGTGGCGCGCACGAACCTGTTCGGCGGGCTTGCCGTCCGGCCCCGCCTGCGTGCGTCGCTCGTCGAGCTTGATGATGTGATAGCCGAACTGCGACTCGACGATGCCGCTCACCTCGCCGACCTTGAGCGCAAACGCGGCGTCCTCGAACGGCTTGACCATCTGCCCGCGACCGAACCAACCGAGGTCACCGCCCGCATTGCGGCTTCCCGGATCGGTCGAAAATTCTTTGGCGAGCGCCCCGAAGTCTTCGCCCGCGCGCGCACGCTTGATGAGATTCTCCGTCAGTTCACGCGACTTCTTCGTGTCGAGTTCCGGATGCTTCGCGATGTATGCGTCAACTTCCGCGTCCGTCGCCTTGAACTGCGGATTCAACTCCCTCGCGTACTCGCCCGCGAGCAAGCGCCCCTGTTGAAGCATGATGACGAGTTGAGTTTTGCGCCCTCGATCAATGCCCGCGGCGATGCCCTTGCGTTTCGCGAGCATCACCGTCGCCCATTGCTTTTGCAACTGCGCGCGCTTCTCGTCGGTCATGGAAGCGGCCTCGCCCGGCCCTGTCTTTTGAAAGTCTTGAAAGAACTCCGCGAACTGTGCGGCCTGTCCCGGCTCTTTGAGGAAAGCGTCAATCTCCGCCTGCGGCGTGATCTCTTCCGGCGACTTTGCGCCGGCGTCCTGCCGCTGCTTCGTGTAAGCCTGCGCGATGATAAACGAGCGGGCCAGTTCCATCTGCAACTTGATGTTGGGACGCTGCCCCACGCCCTTCGCGCGCGCCTCTTCGGCGGTGGCGAGCATCTGGCGTATGTCGTGCGCGAAGGCTTTGCGCTCTCCTGCGTCAGAAATCAGTTGCGAGAGAGCCTCCGCCGGAAGTCCCAAACCGTCAACTATCAACCCCATGTCCTGCGCGCTGATATTGACGCCGCTTTGTTGTGCCGGCCTCTGCGCTGCCGCCGGTCGTGCCGGAGGACGCTTGGCGGCGGCGGGTCTGGGTCGTGGACTCTGCGCGAAGATGGCGACGGGCAGAATAAGGATGGTGAGCGACGCGAGGGAAATTCTCTTGAAGAACAAAACTATAACCTTTCCTTTTCGTCTGAATGTTCGCCGGACGAAGTGTGTTCGACGAGTTCGAGAAGCACGCCCCCGACCGACGCCGGATGGACGAACGCGACGAGACAATTTCCCGCGCCGACGCGCGGAGTCTCGTCAATCAAACGCGCCCCCCCCTCTTTTAAACGCGCGAGGCTGGCACGGATGTCTTCGACGCGTACCGCGATGTGATGTATCCCCGCGCCGCGCTTTTCCAGAAACCGTGCAACGGGTGAGTCGGGGCCGGTCGGCTCAAGCAGTTCGATGCGCGGCTCGCCCGCGGGCAGCATCGCCACGCGCACGCCCTGTTCCGCGACCTCTTCCGTGTGCACGACCTCCAACCCCAGCGCGTCGCGCCAGAATTTCAGCGCTTCGTCAAGATCGGGCGTGGCGATGCCGATGTGCTCGATTTTCATGTTTGCTGAGACAAGCGGGCCGGGCAATTTCTGTGATGTCATAACTCAATCGAGTGCTGCCCGCAAAGGCCGAAATTTTACCCGTGCCGAGGCTCGACGAGCGTGCCCGCGGCGATGAATTCTTCGACGGCTGAATAAGGATCGCGGCGCTTGTCGGCCACCTCCGACGCGAGCCGGTCAAGTTGCTTGTCCGCGCCTTCCGCCTCAAGAGCGCGTGCCAGCAGACGCTCGCGTACCAGTTCGAGCAGACGCCAGCGCGCGATGGCCGTGCGGCGTGTGCGTCCCGACTCGGCCCCCTTCTGAAATTCGCCGTAGCTCTCGATGGCAGCCGCGAGTTCTTCAAGCCCCTTGTTCTCGGTCGCCACCGTTTTGACAATCGGCGGATTCCACATATCAGGCCGGTGCGCGAGCGACAGCAACGACTCCAACTCTTTCTCCGTGCGCAAGACGCCCTCGCGGTCGGCCTTGTTGATGACGAACACGTCGCCGATCTCCATGATGCCGGCCTTGATGGCCTGTATGTCGTCGCCCATGCCGGGCACAAGCACGACGACCGACACATCCGCCGTCTTGACGATCTCCACTTCGTCCTGCCCGACGCCCACCGTCTCAACGATGATTTTCTCGAACCCCGCTGCATCGAGAATCGCCACGGCGTCAACGGTCGCGCGCGCGAGTCCGCCGAGGTTGCCGCGCGTCGCCATCGAGCGGATAAAAACGCCGGGGTCGAGTCCGAGCGTCTGCATCCTGATGCGGTCGCCTAAGATCGCCCCGCCCGTAAACGGACTCGAAGGGTCAACGGCGACAATGCCGACGCGCTCGCCCCGCGCGCGATAAAGCCCCGCCAGACGGTCAACGAGAGAAGACTTGCCAGCGCCCGGCGAACCCGTGATGCCGACGACGAGGCCGCGCCCCGTGTGCGGGAAGACGGCCTTCATCAACTCGAACGAGTCCGCGCTCATGTCCTCGACCTTCGAGATGGCGCGTGCGACGGCGCGCTGCTCACCCGCGAGGATGCGGTTCAATAAAGTCTCGCTCTCCATAAAACAATCAACTCAAGGGCGCGGGACGCCGAGGTCGTCGCAAATTTTGCGCGCCAGAATATTCTTGACTTCGCGATGACGCGGGACTGAAGACATCGCGCCGTTAGATGGATTCTTATAAATCGTGTGTCGCCCGCCCTCACGCACGAACAGGCAGCCGTGCCGTTCGAGATGCCGGATGAGATCGGAGCGGTTCAACGTTTACGCGGCTCGCAAGGTCAGACGCTCGCGCGTCACCTTCGCATCTTTAGTCAAACGCCTCTCGGACTCTGCCCTGTTGGATTCAAGGATCAACTGCACGGCTTCAAACAAGTTTTCGCGCACCTCTTCCATCGTCTCGCCCTGCGTGTTCGCGCCCGGCAGTTCCGCGATGTAGGCGATGTATCCGCCCTCTTCGGCCTCTTCGTAAATCGCCGTCAGACTCAACTCCGTCAGCAGGTCTTTCATCTCTCTACTCATCTCCACCTCATTGCCTCAGCAGTTGTTTCGCGATGACGAGACGCTGAATCTCGGACGTGCCTTCGCCGATGGTGCACAGCTTCGAGTCGCGCCAGTATTTTTCAGCGGGGTAGTCTTTCGTATAGCCGTAACCGCCGTGAATCTGAATCGCCTCCTCGGAAACGCGCACGCTGACCTCCGAGGCGTAGAGCTTCGCCATCGCCGACTCTTTCGTCACGCGCTTGCCCTGATCTTTCAGATACGCGGCGCGATACATCAACAGGCGAGCGGCATCGATCTCGGTCGCCATATCGGCAAGCTTGAACTGGATAGCCTGAAACTCGGAGATTGGCTTGCCGAACTGCTCTCGCTCCTGCGAATAACGGAGCGCCGATTCGTATGCGCCCTGCGCGATGCCGACCGCGAGCGCCGCAATCGAGATGCGCCCGCCGTCCAGAACCTGCATCGCCTGCAAGAATCCTTCGCCCTCGTTGCCGACGCGGTTCGCGTCCGGCACGAGGCAGTCTTCAAAAACGACGCTCGCCGTCTCGGAGGCACGCAGGCCGAGTTTGTTCTCCTTCTTCGCGGGCGCGAAGCCCTGCATGCCCTTCTCGAAGATGAAGGCCGTGATGCCGCGATTCCCCTTCGAGCGGTCGGTGCTCGCGACGGCGACGCAGGTGTCGGCGTGGATGGCGTGCGTGATGAAATTCTTGGAGCCGTTGACGAGCCACCCGCCATCCTGCCTGACGGCGGTCGAGCGCGTGCCCGACGCGTCCGAGCCGGCCTGCGCTTCCGTCAATCCCCAAGCGCCGAGGTGTTTCCCTTGCGCGAGCGGCACGAGGTATTTCTGTTTCTGCTCCTCTGTGCCGAACATGTAGATGTGGTTCGAGCAGAGCGAATTATGCGCGGCGACGCTGATGCCGACCGAGCCGTCCACGCGCGAAAGTTCCTCGATGGCGGTCGCGTACTCGACGTAGCCCATCCCCGCGCCGCCGTACTCTTCCGGGAAGATGATGCCCATCAATCCCAACCCGGCGAGCTTCGGCAGCAACTCGACGGGGAAGTGCTGCGACTCGTCCCACTCCATGACGTGCGGCGCGATCTCGCCCTCGGCAAACTCGCGCACGCTCATCTTGATCTGCTGCTGCTCTTCGTTAAGATCGAAATCCATTGACATCCCTTCTGACGGTAATTCGTCAATCGTCACACGCTCCCGATGCTTTCAAACGCAAGTCGGGCGGCAACATTGCCTGAATCTATTAACGATTGACTTTACTGATTGTACCCTAACCACGCTTCTCGCCCCGACCCGCGCCGCCCCCTTTGGCCGCCTGTTTGCGCGCGCCTTTCGCGCCCTTCGACGTGCTCCTCGGTTTGCGCTTCCTGCCCGACAATCCGGCCACTTCCAACGGCATCAGATGACGCCACGCGCCGACGGGCAGGCGGTCGTCTTCGAGCGGGCCGATGGCGACGCGTCGGAGTTTGATGACGGAGTGGCCGATGGCGTCGAACATCCGGCGTATCTGCTGATTCTTACCCTCGTGCAGCACGACCTCGAACCACGCGTTCGTCTTCGTCTCGCCCGTCTTGGTGACTTCAGCCGGGGCCGTGCGCACTCCGTCTTCAAGGATAATGCCGCGACGCAGGCGCTCGACCGCAGCCTCCGGCGGCACGCCCTTACTCTTCACCTCGTAAACTTTGCGCACACGGTTGCGCGCCGCCGTGATGTAGTTAGTCAGATCGCCGTCGTTGGTCAGAACCAACAATCCTTCCGTGTTGAAGTCGAGACGCCCGACAGGATGCAACCTTCCGAGCGATGCCGGCACGAGGTCGCTCACGAGCGGGCGGCCTTCCGTGTCGGCGAGGCTCGTCAGATAGCCACGCGGCTTGTTGAGCAGCACGTAAACTTTCTCGCGTTCGGCGAGCAGTTGATTGATGAGACGCCCGCGCACCTTGATGTGATCGCGCGCGGGGTCGGCCTTTGTCCCCAACTCGCGCACGATTTCGCCGTTGACCGACACCTCGCCCGCCTCGATTAATTCCTCGGCATGGCGGCGCGAAGCAAGGCCCGCGGCGGCGATTAATTTTTGCAGGCGCTCTTCCACAAGATTCCTTTGTTAAGTCAGGCAAGTAAAATTACAACGCAAGAGACTGACGGATAATTTGACGGATGCTTTGGCATCTCTGCACAGCCTCACGTGCCTCGGTCTCGTCTGCGGAGTCACCCGGATAACGATACGCAACCGCGAAAGCAGATAAAGTTTGTAAGTCAGTACGTAATAGGATATCCCATGTTGGTTCGATGGTCAGTGTCATATCAAGTAACATTGAAAGGTCATGCGTTTTGCCAAACGCGATGCCGGATTCCTGAAGTCGTGCTTTAAGATATTTTTCGGCGCATTGCTGTGCATGAAAGCAACCGGCGTCGTAATTAGGATCGGCTTGAACTTTAAGCTCTCGTTGGGAAGTGGCGAAATCACCTTCCGCTTTGGAAACCCATTCAATCGTGATTGGATTCATAGAGCTTTCGTCCTTTCTCAAAGACCTCGCACATCAACCAATCTTTGTTGGCAAGTCGCTCATTAACTTGTTCGGGCGTGCGTACAATCAGGTCAACAGGAATTCTCGGCTTAACTTTTTTTAATATTTCCAGTGCCTTGCGCATGGGTTTCCCTTCAAAGGGTAATACCACTAATAAATCAACGTCTGAATCAATAGTGGGCGTTCCATACGCGTATGAACCGAAGAGAATGATGCATTGTGGTCGAAAGTCCAATGCGATGCTCTCCGTCAATTGCAGAATTTTTTCTCTGGAAATCATTGTTAATATCGTGACAAATTATAGACGGCGCTCCTCATGTTTCACCACCGGCCAAGTCCTCGAAGTCTTCGACGCTCGGCAGTTCGGTTAAATCCTTGAGGCCGAATTGCAGCAGAAAATCTTTCGACGTGCCGTACATCATCGGGCGACCGACCGTCTCTTTGCGGCCCTTGGCGATGATGAGGCGCTTGTCTAAGAGCGTCTTGATGGCGGAGGAGGATTGCACGCCGCGGATTTCCAAAATCTCCGGGACGGTAACGGGCTGCTTGTAGGCGATGACGGCGAGCGTCTCCAACGCGGCGAGCGAGAGCTTGGCGCTCGGCCTCGACTTGAGAAAGGCGCGCACGTGCTCGTGGTATTCGGGACGCGTGGCAATCTGCCAGCCGCCGGCCACATCGCGCAGGAGCAGGCCGCTGTTGCGCTCGTTAAACTCTTTCGCCAGTTCCTCAAGCGCCACTCCCACCCAACCGCGCTCCTCCCTGAGCACTTCGGCGATGACCTTGACCGGCAGCGGTTCTTCGGACACGAAGACGAGCGCCTCGATAATCGCCATCAACTCGGCCATCTCGCGCTGACCACCGCCCGGCGCGATTCCATCGTCCGACGCTTCGACTGCCGCGCTCTCAGCCGCCGACTCTTCGCGTCGTCTCGCAAACTCTTCGGCGGCATCCTCCGCGTCGGCGTCGTAGATGACCGTCTCGAATTCTTCGTCGTCAAT
>JBAVPI010000075.1:0-4870 GCA_049692915.1 Pyrinomonadaceae bacterium | reverse complement strand
GACCCGGCGTGCGCGTGCGCGTCGAACTCGACCGCGGCGGGCGCGTGCGTTGGGTATCGTCGAAGACGACTTTTCAGGCGGGCGATAAAGTGCGTTTTCATTTCGCAATGAACTTCTCCGGCTACGTTGTGATTCTCAATCAAGGGTCTTCCGGAAAGCGCACGATGCTTTTCCCATACGAAGGCGTGAGCAATCACATCGGCAGGACGGCGGACTACACCGTCCCGCAGGGTGAGGCGTGGTTCGAGTTCGACAACACGGCGGGCGTAGAGCAATTGACATTCATCATGTCGAAGCGCGAGATTCAGGAAGTTACACAAATCACGACGACCGCCGCCGCCCCCACCACGCACGCCGCGAGTCCTGTTGCGACTACGACTGTTAACAACGGTGGCGGCAACCACACCGCTCCCGCCAACTCGCACGCGAGCAACGCTCCGCCCAACAACAATAGCAGCGCGAGCGCGACGAACACACAAACGCAGGCCGCAGCATCACCGCAGACGGAAGAGCAGGAAATCCTCGACGCGCTTAACTCGCGAGCACTCACGGGCGGGCGCGACTTAAAAATGGTCGAAGACAACACGGACGGTTATGTGCTAGCCACGGACGATGGGCTGTCGAAACCGATTGGCTTCAAGTTGACGCTCAAACATCGTTAATTCATCACCTTTAATGATTCGTTCGGAGATTGACGGACGCGCGGTTGAAATGTTTAAGGCTTGACCGCGCGCCCGTCAATTACGAATAGCTTCATCAATCTCGTCCCGGACAACTTAAGGAAACTTGCCATGCGTCCGCACACACATTTCGCTCTCGCCTGCCTTATCTGTTGCCTGTCGCTTGTCGTTCCGGCAGCCGCGCAACGACCGCAAATTGAGATTCAGACGGGACACACGGACGGCGTGCGCGCCGTCGCGTTTAGTCCCGATGGAAAACTTCTGGCGAGCGGCAGCCTTGATAAAACTGTGATCGTCTGGGAACTGGCGACGCATCGGGAATTGCGCGTCTATCGCGGTAACAGTTTTGCCGTCAACCGCGTCGCTTTCAGTCCCGACGGCAAACTGCTCGCGGCGGCGGGCGGCTACGACAGCAGCACTCTCGATGTTGCGACGCTCGTCGTCGTGTGGGATGTGGAGACGGGGCGCATCATGCGCGAGTTTAAGGAGGAGCCGCATGAACTTTTCGCCATCGCCTTCAGCCCAGACAGCAAGACCTTAGCCATCGGCGGCACACAGGGCAAGACCCTCAAGCTGTGGAATGTGACGAGCGGGCGCGTCGTGCGCGAAATCTCAAGCGAGAATGCGACGCTCGGACACGTCGGTCTCGCGTTCACACCGGACGGCAAAAATCTTGCCACTCTTAGCAGCGAGGAAGCGCGGCTCTGGAATGTCGCAACCGGAATTTCCGTTCGTGCATTCGATGTTACCAACGGTCAAACGCTCGCGCTCAGTCCTGACGGCAAGACGCTCGCCATCGGTTACACGCTCACGCAGCCTTCGTTCTTCGACGTGGCAACGGGCACGCCCGCGCCGAGCCTCGCTTGCGAATACTGCCCGGCGATTTCTTACAGCCCCGACGGGAAGACCATCGCCACGAGCGTCGGCGGCGCGGTCAAGGCGTGGGACAGCGCGACGAGAAAACAGCTTTTCGAGTCGCCGCTGATTTTCCAGAACTTTCACACGCAGGAGGAAGTGACTGGCCTCGCCGTCAGTCCAGACGGCAGGACTGTCGCGGCGTGTGCCGAGGACGGCTCGAACGTCGCGCTGCTTGACGTGACGAAAAGCGTAGGCGAGCCGTTCATCCTCGAAGGACGGCGCGATTTGTTGGGTTCGATTGCGGCCAATCCGAACGGCAAGGCGATAGCCGTCAACAGCAACCGCTACGAGGAAGCGAACATCATCAAGGTGTGGGATGCTGCGAGCGGAGGGATGCGCTCGCGCGTGATGCCGGAAATACCGCGCGGGAAAGGCGAGACCGGAGGGGCGTTTGGCTTGACGTACAGCCCCGACGGAAAACTGCTCGCCTATAATGTGCAAGTCAGTTACGACAATCCGCAATATGAGGTCAAGCTCCTCGACGCGGACAACGTGGAGGTCGCGGCCTTTCCCTGCGACTTCGATGGTGGGGTGCTGACATTCAGCCCTGACGGGCGTCTGCTCGCGGGCGCGGGCGGCGGTGCGGACGCGCACAACGGCATCTACATCTGGGATGTGGCGCGACGTGAACAACTCCGCACCATCCCTGTCAACAAGTATGTCATCGAACTACAGTTCAAAGCAGACGGCAAAACTCTTTTCGCGGAGACAATGGAGGACTTCTTATTACTCAACGCCGAGAGCGGTAAACTACTGAGCAAGTCGCCCATCACAATCAAAGACAGGGACAGAATCTCGCCCTCTCAACTCAGCCCTGACGGGAAAACGTATGTCGGTGTGGCTGACTACAAAATCTTTTTAGCCGACGTGGCGACGCGGCGCGTGCTGCACAGATTCGACTTCAACGCCGCAGCGAGGTTCTCCGCTAACAGCAAGCAACTCATCACCACCTCGGAGAACTCAAAAACCATCATCTGGGATGTCGCGAGCGGTGAAGAAATCGCGACGCTCCTGACCTTCGGCGACAATGACTGGCTCGTCATCACGCCCGACGGATTGTTCGACGGCTCGCCTGCGGCTTGGAACAAAGTCCTCTGGCGATTCTCAAACGCGCTCTACGATGTCGCGCCCGCCGAAGCCTTCTTCAGCGACTTTTATTATCCGGGACTCCTCACCGAAATCATGCGCGGCCAGCATCCGAAAGCACCGCAATCAATCGCGCAAAAAGATCGTCGCCAACCGCAAGTGAACTTAATGACGGAAGCGGGCGATGCTTCCGCGCAGACTGCCATGACCGTGCCGGGCGCGGGCGTGCAAATCAAAATCAACAACGCCCCCGCCGGAGCGCAGGACGTGCGACTCTTCCGCAACGGCTCTTTAGTAAAGGTCTGGCACGGCGACGTGTTGCAGGGAAAAACGGAAGCGACACTGACTGTTAATGTTCCGCTGATTGCCGGAGTGAATCGTCTGACGGCTTACGCCTTCAATCACGACAACGTCAAAAGTTCCGACTCAACCTTAAACATCACAGGCGCGGATTCACTCAAGCGCAAAGGCGTGGCGTATGTCCTCGCCGTCGGCGTCAACTCTTATGCGAACAAAGATTTTGATTTGAAGTATGCCGTCGCCGACGCGCAAGACTTCAGCGATGAATGGCGCACGCAGCAAACGAAACTGCAAACATTTGCCGATACCGAAATCATCACGCTCAAAGATACGAACGCGACGAAGGCCAACATCCTCAAAGCACTGACAGACCTCAAAGCGAAAGTGAAACCCGAAGACGCCCTCGTCATCTACTTCGCCGGTCACGGCACGGCGCAGGATAATCGCTTCTATCTCATCCCTCACGACCTCGGTTATGAAGGCGGACGCGATGCTATAGATGATGCCGGACTGAAACAGATTCTCGCGCACAGCCTCTCCGACCTTGAATTACAAGACGCGCTCGAAGGCGTTGATGCCGGACAGTTGTTGATGGTCATTGACGCTTGCAATTCGGGACAAGTTTTAGAGTCGGAAGAGAAGCGACGCGGGCCGATGAACTCGAAAGGACTCGCACAACTCGCCTACGAGAAAGGCATGTACATCCTGACTGCCGCCCAGAGCTATCAGGCGGCGCAGGAAGCATCGAAGTTCGGGCACGGCTTCCTCACCTTCGCGTTAGTAGAAGAAGGCATCAAGCAGAGCAAGGCTGACGACGAGCCGAAGGACGGTAGCGTGCTTGTCAGGGAGTGGTTCAACTACGCGACGCAGCGGGTGCCGCAGATGCAGGTGGAGTTGATGAAAGAGACGAACGGGCGCGGCGTGAAAGTGGCATTCGTTAAGGGTGAGGAACAGATTGCCGACCCTGCCGAGCGCAACGTGCAGCGTCCGCGCGTCTTCTATCGCAGAGAAGTCGAGACCCGCCCGCTCGTCATCGCGAAACCGCAATAAGCCCACTTTAACGTTGGCCGGTGAAACTGTGGGCAGGTCTATCGTCGCCCGACGAGAAGGCCGCCATCGTCCTCGCGCGTCGTCCCATGCGTGTCGGTCACGCCGCGCGAAGACGGGCGCGAAATCATGCCCTGCGACCTACCTTTTAAGCCCCTCCGTTAAATTTGGAACTGACCCGCTTCGAGCAACTGTTTGACGTAGCCGAGGAAGCGTTCGGCGTCCGCGCCGTCAATGATGCGGTGGTCGAACGAGAGCGCGAAGTAGGCCATGTGGCGAATGGCGATGAGATCGTCGCCCTCCGGCGTGGTGATGACCTTCGGGCGCTTCTCAATCGTGCCGACGCCGAGGATCGCGACCTGCGGCTGGTTGATGATCGGCGTGCCGAAGAGTCCGCCGAAGACGCCGGGGTTGGTGATCGTGAACGTGCCGCCGCCGACTTCGTCGGGCTTGAGTTGCTTGGCGCGCGCGCGGTCGGCGAGGTCGTTGGCGGCGCGTGACAGACCCGGTATCGAAAGCTCGTCGGCGCGCTTGATGACGGGGACGATTAAGCCCCAGTCGAGCGCGACGGCCATGCCGAGGTTGATGTCGCGCTTATAAATAATCTGGTCGCCGCTGACCTGCGAGTTGAAGACCGGGAACTTGCGGATGGCGCTCGTCACCGCCTGAAAGATGAAGGGCATGAAGGTCAGCTTCGTGCCGTAGCGTTCCTGAAAAGATTTGCGTTGTGCGTCGCGCAGGCGTGCGATGCGCGTCATATCTATCTCATAGACGGTGGCGACGTGCGCCGATGTGCGCTGCGACATCGTCATGTGTTCGGCGATCTTGCGGCGCATGAC
>JBAVPI010000074.1:0-4427 GCA_049692915.1 Pyrinomonadaceae bacterium | reverse complement strand
GCTGTCGCTCCCCGCCGACGAGTCGGCGACCCTGCTCGCTCCGCTGCTCCGCGACCGCGACGAGTTTGTCCGACGCGAAGCGGCTTACGTCCTCGGCGCGACACGGAGTCGTGGCGCAGTGCCCGCGCTGATCGCCCTGCTGGAAAGTGATAAGCAACCTGCTGTGCGCGCCGCCGCCGCCGTCGCGCTTGGGGAGATTGCAGATGCGTCCGGGGTCGAGGCGCTCGTCGGGGCGTTGTCTCGTAAACTTCCCGCATCCGGGTTTCTCAACCGTCTGAGACGGAAGAAAGTGGAAGAGGACGCGTTCGTGCAACGCTCCGCCGCTGCCTCGCTCGGTCAAATCGGCAGCCGCGAAGCCGTGCCCGCGTTGGTCGCCGCGCTCTCGAATGAGCGTGCGCCGCTTGATCTGCGGCGCGAGGCTGCACGCTCACTCGGCATGATTGGAGACCTCTCCGCCGTTCCGTCCTTGCGCGCGGCGCTTACATCCCAAGACGCCTACCTTTCCCGAATCGCTTTTGAAGCCCTGCGCAAACTTGACCCCGCAGCGGCTACGCGCCCGACCTGAAGACTCAAAACAGTAAAGAGTAAAGAAGACCCAAAGCAGTAAAAAGAAGAGGCCGGAGCGAGATGCGTCGCCCCGGCCTCTCAAGTTGTACTTTGAAGGTCTTTAATTTTCCAACTTCTCGCCGCGGCCCTGACCCCTGCGCGCGACCTTTGCCTGCGGAAGCGGGAGCGCCACTCCGCCGGAATCGGCCTTGAGGTCTTCGAGATCATCTTCCGCATACTCCGGCAGGTCGCTAATCAACGCGCCGCCCGAACGTTTCGAGAAGACGAGCTTGTTTGCTCCCTCCGCCAGATCAACCTGAACGAGATCGCCGAGGCCGACCTGTTCGGTCGCCACCAGATTTGACAGCGGATAGACGAGAAACCTTTCGACCGCCCGCTTCAAGTGACGTGCCCCGTACTTGAAGTCAATTCCTTCTTCAAGGAGCATGCCCTTCGCCGCGTCGGTACACTGAAAGATGAACTTCGTGCCCGCCGAACGCATCACGCGATCCTGCACGCCCTGCAATTCGAGGTCGAGAATCTGGCGCAGGTGATGCTCTTTGAGGCTGCGGAAGACGACCACCTTGTCTATGCGGTTCATAAACTCAGGCGAGAATTTACGTCGCGCCGCTTCGACCGCCGTCCGGTAAATCTTCTGATCAACTTCCGTATCGTGCGGGCTGCGCGCGCCCTTCGCAGGCGCGAAGCCGATGCCGCCGGAGATTAACTCGGACATCTCCCGCGCGCCGAGGTTCGATGTCATGATGACCATCGTGTGCGAGAAATCCACGCGGCGATTATCGCCGAGCGTCAGCGTCGCTTTGTCGAGGATGCCCAGCAAAAGTTGCCACAGGCTATCGGAAGCCTTTTCGATCTCGTCGAAAAGGACGAGCGAGAGCTTCGTCTCATCCGTGTGAAAGCGGTCGAGATTCTCCTGCGTCAGCATCGGAGAAGTCTCGCGGTGGCCGAGGTATCCGGGAGGCGAGCCGATCAGTTTCGCGATTTCATGCGAGTGCTGAAACTCCGCGCAGTCAATCTTGATGACGGCGTTCGGATCGCCGAAGAGGACTTCCGCCGCTGCCTCGACGACGCGCGTTTTGCCGGAGCCGGTCGGGCCGAGAAAAAGCATCGTGCCCACGGGCCGGTTCGGCGGGTTCATCCCGGCGAGAAAAATTTGGTAGAGGCCGCTCATGCGGCGCACCGCGCGCTCCTGCCCCACGATGCGCGTCGAGAGTTTTTCTTCAAACTCCTGTGCGCGCGGGCTTTTCTGATCCGGATCGAGAAAGACCGTGTTCATGTTCAGTTTTTGAATCTCCATCTCTGCAATCATGGTCGTTCCTCCTTGCGGGAGCTGCCGGTGCGATGCTTGGCCTCTCTGAGCGTGGCTTACGGGCAACTTCAATGTCGCCGTGTGTGGCGACCCCGGCCCGGCTCATGGCCGCATACCCAACCGTCTCCATGCAAAGAACGAACCGCTGAGCAATTTGATGTACCCCGTCGCCCTCCCGTTTGCCGTTCCAGACGGTTAAGGACGCGACGGCTTCACTGACGAGAGCACTATATATACGACATGGCTCTGTTTGTCACCACAAAATATTAGAGAGACGCGATTATTTCGCTCTGTCCGGCGACGGCGTAAAATAAACCCTGACTGACATTTTCCGGCATTGCCGGAGTGACACGAAGCGGCTTAATTCGCTTTTTTCGGACGGCTTTGTGTGAACGCGCTATACCTAAACGTCATCGGCGCATGCGAAATGAAGTGGGGAGTGTAGAGATGAATTGAAGCGTGACGAGCCAGCCGCGAAGTTGCCAAGTTGCCGACGGACAAAGGGCGCGCAAGCAATCGCCCGACGCGCCCTCGAACATTAATCCAAGCCCGTGCAATCCGCCGTCAGTCGTAGTATTCCAGACCGAGGTGCGTGATTAAATCTTCATTTCGGAGATGGCGGAGCGTGTTCTTGAGTTTCATCAACTGGATGAAGATGTCGTGCTCCGGATAGAGGCCGGGCGCGGTCATGGGCGATTTGAAGTAGAAGGAGAGCCACTCCTGCACGCCCTTCATGTTCACGCGTTGAGCGAGGTCGAGAAAAAGCGCGAGGTCGAGAACAATCGGCGCGGCGAGGATTGAGTCGCGGCAGAGAAAATCAATCTTGATTTGCATCGGGTAGCCGAGCCAGCCGAAGATGTCTATGTTGTCCCAACCCTCTTTGTTGTCGCCGCGCGGCGGATAGTAGTTGATGCGGACGACGTGCGAAAAGTCCTTGTAGAGTTTGGGGTAAAGTTCCGGCTGAAGGATGTATTCGAGCACGGAGAGCTTCGACTCTTCTTTGGTCTTGAAAGATTCGGGGTCATCGAGAACTTCGCCGTCGCGATTGCCGAGGATGTTGGTCGAGTACCAGCCGTGCAGTCCGAGCATGCGCGACTTGAGGCCGGGCGCGAGAATCGTCTTCATCAACGTCTGGCCGGTTTTGAAATCCTTGCCGCAGAGAGGCACGCCGTTCTCGTTGGCTAAATCCATCAGGGCGGGGAGGTCAACGGTCAGGTTCGGCGCGCCGTTGGCGAAGGGCACGCCCGACTTGATCGCGGCGTAGGCGTAGATCATCGAGGGCGCGATGGCCTTGTGATTGTCGCGCATCGCCTGCTCGAACGACTTGAGGGTTTTATGGACGGCGTGCTGCTTGAGAAAGATTTCGGTCGAAGCGGCCCACACCATGACGAGGCGCGCGCATTTGTTCTTGCGCTTGAACTCGGCGATGTCCGCGATTAACTGTTCGGCCATCTCCATCTTGTTCGCGCCCGTTTTGACGTTCTCGCCGTTCAGACGCTTAACGTAGTGCTGATCGAAGACGGCGGGCATCGGCTTAATCTTCTGGAGCGATGTCTTCAATTGTGCGAGCAGGTCTTTTTCGAGCACGCCCGCGTGCATCGCCGCTTCATAGGCCGAGTCGGGAAAGATGTCCCACGCGCCGAAGACGAGATCGTTCAAGTCCGCGAGCGGGACGAACTCCTTGATGAGCGGGTTGCGATTTTCCGTGCGCTTGCCGAGACGAATCGCGCCCATCTGCGTCAGGCTGCCGACGGGGTCGGCCAGACCCTTCTTGATCGCCTCGACGCCGGCGATGAAAGTGGTGCTGACCGCGCCGAGTCCGACGAGCAGCACTCCGAGTTTTCCTTTGGCGGGCGCGATCTCCGAGATTCTTTCAACAGACATTGATTCGTCCTTCTTCCGCAAATTTGCAGTGAGCATACCGGAGAGGTCGGCGCGCTGTCTTGTCATATCTTGCGCAATTCAATCGCCGGATTGCTCATTAGGTATCAAACATGCCGTTTGCTCCAGTGCTAAACTCTTCAGGCGCTCGGAATGATGGGAGGAATGATGAGTGAGTCGGCGGATGTAGTCGTCATCGGCGGCGGGGTGGTCGGGGCAAGTGTGGCTTATCACCTCGCGGAAGCGGGCTGTCGGAACGTGCTCGTCATCGAACGCGGCGCGGTGCAGGGTCTCGGTTCGACGGGCAGGGCGACGGGCGGCGTGCGCGCGCAGTTCGCAACGTCCGTCAACATCAGGATGTCGCTGTATTCGATTGACTTCTTCTCGCACTTCGCGGACGCGACCGGGCACGCCTGCGGCTACGAGCCGAACGGTTATCTCTTCGTGGCGACGAGCGAGGGGCAACTCTCTCAACTCAAGCGCAACCTCACACGTCAGTTGGAACATGGATTGACGCAGGCCCGCATCGTGTCCAAGAGTGACGTGGAGGCGATGGTTCCGCAGTTGCGCACAGACGACGTAGTGGGCGGAAGTTTCTGCGGGACGGACGGCCTCATTGACCCGCTCGCCGTGATGCGCGGCTTTACGGCGAGGGCGTTGGAGCGCGGCG
>JBAVPI010000073.1:0-1888 GCA_049692915.1 Pyrinomonadaceae bacterium | reverse complement strand
CCGGTTATCGGAGGCCCGCCCTCGCCCTCTACGTCGTGCTGTGGAATCCTCTCCTGCTGTTGCACCACATCGCCAACGGCCACAACGACCTGCTCGTCGGCTGCCTGCTCGCGCTCGCCTTTTACCTCATGCTGAGGGACAAGTGCCTGTGGGTGATTCCGGTTCTGGTCGCGGCGACGTTGATGAAATACGCCCCCGCGCTCTTGATTCCGCCCGCGCTCATCTACGTCGTGAGGTGCGCGGGATGGCGAGTCGCCGCGCTCGGCTGTCTCATCGGCGCGCTGATGTTCGTCATCGTCAGCGCCCCGTATCTGCAAGACTGGCGACTGCTCAGGCTCGAAGACATACGCGATAACGCGACGCTGATTGACAACTCTCTGCACTCGCTCCTGATACACATTTACGAAAACTTTTCGCGGCTGCTCCCCGCGCTCGCGCGATTTCACGACGCGGTGGACGCCGCCATCAAGGGCACGCTTCGTCTCGGCCTCGTCCTCTTTTTCGTTGTGCGGATGTGGAGGGTCTGGAAGGATTCTTCGATGGAAGCGGTGATGAGAACGTCCGTGCTCATCATGTTCGCGCTCATCTGCGTGGCGAGTTCCAAGTTCAACGCGTGGTATCTGGGGATGCTTCTGCCGCCCGCGCTGCTGCTCGAAGAGAGGTACTGGCTGCGTCGTCTCGTCGTCCTCCTGACGTGCAGCGAATTGCTGTCGCTGACCTTCTTCAAGCAGGCTTATATGATCAACTACTTCGCCATGATTATCGTCCCGGCGTGGATTATCGGCAGACGTGTGCGAAGAGAGAAAGCGGCGGGCGCGTTGACGAGCGGCGAGACAAGTGAGCGACCCCTGCTCAACGCTTCTTAAACAGACGCGGCGCGACGCAGATACCAGACCGGCGCGCGGAAGAGGAACGCCGCTTCAGGAGCGCCGCCGAAGAGAGGCTCGATTCGTTCGAGCAGCCAGCGGCGGACATCTCCGATGTCTTCGCCTCCGACTTCAACCGCCGCGATCACGTTGCTCTGCGTGACGAGGTAGCCCGTTAGCGTTTCGGGCGAGAAGCGTGTCGTGGTCGGCAGCGACTCGTGCCGCAGTAGTTGAAAGCCTGCGCCGCGCGCGTCCTCTTCGGTAATGTTCGTCCACGCGCGCACGGGGCTTGGGAACTTCGAGAGATAGGCCGCGTGAAACGTGTCGTGAAAATCCGCGTTCTCCTCCATGCGACCGGCGAAGTAGTTATCGTAAACGATCAACCATCCGTCTTCACGCAGGACGCGTCGCGCTTCGGCGAAGAACCCGGCTTTGTCGAGCCAGTGGAAAACCTGACTCAAAGTAACGAGGTCGAACGCGCCGTCTGAAAAGGGAAGACGTTCCGCTTGAGCGTTGACGTAGCGCACGCCCTTCGCCGCGCGTGCCAGCGCGAGCATCTCGGCGGAAGCGTCAACACCGACGACCTCACGCGCGACCTCTTGCAATGCGACGGTCGAGAGGCCCGTGCCGCAGCCTACGTCGAGTGCGCGCGGTAACAATTCGTCAAGCGCGAGCATTTCTTTGACGCGCCCGACGACGAGCGGGTGAAAAAAGTATCTCCCCTTGCTGTATCGTTCGGCTGCCGATCTGGGGCTGAAGAAATTCATAAAGTGCTCCGCGCTTCATCCTCAGAGCCGTCGGTTGCAGCGTCGCCATCGCGTGCGAAGATCGGCGCGGTGAGCGCGTTTTGATGTTCCGCGTCGGTCAGGCGTTTCAACTCTTCATCGGCGGAGACGAGACGCGTGCGCCACGTAAAGAGAATCGCGCAGAGCAGCACGACGGTGCAGGCCGCGCCGCCTTCGAGTCCGTAAGCGCCGCCCGTCAACCACGCCGGGCCAGAGTCGCTCGCGCGCAGGAGCGGC
>JBAVPI010000072.1:0-2770 GCA_049692915.1 Pyrinomonadaceae bacterium | reverse complement strand
GCCCAGAGTGCGAACAGCGCGGACAGGTACGCAACGACGAAGAGACAGAAACGCCACCCGCTGCGCAGGCGGCCCGCCGGGTTGATGAAGATGTTGAAGAAGAAATCCGAAATTGTCATCGGCTTTTCGGGTCGGATGAAATGGAGCGCACACTATAACCGAAGTGCGCCGGAAAAACGCGGCAGAGCTTCACTAACCCACGCCCTTCAATCGTTTACGAGCGGCAGTTTGAACCCCCTTTTCTCCGCCCGGTGCCGCCCGGTGTCCCTTTTGTAAAAATCCGTCCTGTGCCATCTCCACCGCCGCCCGCTCGTCGCGCTCGGTGAGATGAACATAGACGAGGCTCATCTTGAGATCGGCATGCCCCATCAGTCGCGCGATGATGTACGGAGACGCACCCCCCTGGCCGAGGCGCGAGCCGAAGGTGTGCCGGAGATCGTGAAAGTGGAAATTCTTCACCCCGGCGCGCTTGACCGCTCGCGCAAACGCTTGTTGGACAGTTCTTCTGGCAGGCCGTCGCCCGACATCTGATCGGAAGGCACATCCCGTCCGCCCGTCCGAGACGAGCCGCCTCAGAATCTCAAGCGTAGCCCCGCTCAGAGGAATTCCGAGCGAGCGCCGGGGGTCGCGCTTCCACTTCGTTTTCTCCACGTAGAGCCGCGCCGCCGCCAGATCAACCGACTCGACTTTCAAATTCAGGAGTTCATTAAGGCGCATCCCAGTCTCCAGTGCCACGCGGACTATCGGCATCATGTACGGGGTCGCCATCTCCAACTCCCTCATCAAGTCCTGCTCCTCGTCCGCCGACAGAAACCTCACCCGCTGTGGCGGAAGCTCCAGCCGAGTGATGCCCGCACAGGGGTTCGTCTTGAGATGACCCCGGAGAAGCGCCAACCGGCAGATGGCCGAGAGCTGTGCGATCTCCAGATTGATTGTCCCGGCGGCCATCCCTGTTCCGTCTTTTTTCTCCCTCCCCATGCGCGCTACCTTGAACCGCTCCACGTCAAACGCCGAGATTGAATCTATTCGGCGTCCCGCGAAAAACGGGAGGATGGATGCGCGCACGGAATATTCGATGTTCGCGGGCATGCTCATGGTCTGTCTGATGTGCGGGAAATAGACTGCTTCGCAAAACTCGGCGACGGTCGGCGGCGCTTCTTCTGACGGGTCGCCGTACAACTCCTGCGCGGCGATTTTCTTCTCGGCTTCGACGGCCTCCCACCTCTTCGTGACCTTCGGGATGAGTCGTCTCAACCGCTCACCCGTCGGGTGACCGCCAACTCTCAGTCGAATGTCCGTGTACCACTTTCCATTTCGCTTGTAAGGCATCGTTCGCTCCTTTCCGTGAGCGCGCGTGCCGTTCGGGTGCGCGGGAGTTTACTCCCCACCGAAGGCGTCATCAAGAAGTTCCTGTTTGTGAAAGCGCAGATGTCCGCCCGGAGACTTGTGGCAGCGCACTTTATTTTTTGATGCCCAGTCGCGCAGCGTGCGCGGACTCTGATTGACGAGGCGGGCCGCGTCCCGGAGCGTCAGCATTTCGTCGTCGGGTATGTGCTGTTGCGTTGTCAGGCGCTCGCGGCGCAATTCCTGCCGCACGATCTCTCGTAGTAATTCGATCAGGTCGGTGCCTGTTCTGTCGGTGAAATTGGTTACGCTCATCTGTACACGGCCTCTCTCGCCTCCTCGCCCGAGCGTGAATGCTGCAAGTTTGTGCCGATAGGTCGGCAGTGATATGGACACTCGGATTGAAACTCCGTGTCCGTCTTCGAGTCATAGCGAATGGACATGCCTGTGCCCCCACACAGCGCGCACTCGTTGCCGCGGGCGCTCATTGGTCTTACATCAACGCCCGCGTACTCTTGTGGCTTCAGCCTGTCCCATGCGCGCAGATAGTCGTCAACCCGGAGAAGGTATTGGCCGTGTGTGTTCATCGCCTCGGCATACACGTCTCGTATTCGATCTGTCGGGATGCCGGCGGCGGTGAAGAGATGGTCATAGCTTTTAAGAACCGCGCGCAGTTCATCAATCGGCAGCGGATCGAGGTGCTTATCAAAAATGTATCTCTGCACGACTTCGAGCATGATGGTCGCGCGGCGGTTGCGCTGCGCCTCGGTCAAGTTTTCATCCATCGAAGGCCGAAGAGCGCGCGGGCCCGAGAACGGTATCGGGGTCTTGCCGCTGAAGCTCTGCGATTCTTCGGTCGTGACGGGAAGGCTGCCGTCCTCCAGCTTGCGCATGATCACGTCCGCCACGTTCTTGAGGTCGCCCATTGGTCGCATCGTTTTTCTCCTTTCGTGCACACCATGTTCCAATTTCGCTTTTAACCGTCAGCCAACTCACCCGCGTCTTGCGCCACCCGTCCGAGAGGAGCGCATCAAGACAGGCGCGGCATTGTTCGAGTGTGTAGTGAGTGAGCAGCCACTTTAGAGCCGCCCCTTGTGCGGGGTAATCGGGGATTGGGCCACATCGTTCGGTGAGGTAAGCGATGCCTTTCTGATGATCGGAATGACACGATTGTTTATCATCACCCCCGCGAGGCGAAGCCGTAGGCTGAGCCTCAAGGGTCTTTACTTTCGTGTCATCCTTATTCTCTTTAGTATAGGCGGCAGATTTCGCCGCTGGTCGTTTTTCGCCTACGGCAGATTTTGCCTGCGGCAGATTTTGCCGCCCGTCAGAATTGGAGGCTGCGAGTTCGCCGAGAGGGGCTTGAAGTTGGTAACCGTCGCTCGTCCACTTGCCGGCCTCGCCGCGGCGATGCTCACGCTTGATA
>JBAVPI010000071.1:0-3563 GCA_049692915.1 Pyrinomonadaceae bacterium | reverse complement strand
GACGATGACTCCTCCGACCACCGAGGCTACGCCCGCCGACTCAAGCATGCCCGCCGCTTCGAGCGATGAGAGCGCGTCTCCGGCTGCTTCGACCGAGATGGCCGCGCCCTCTACGGGTGGTCGCAGGCGTGGTCGCCGCGGTCGTCGCGGTAGCGGTAACATGAACAGCAACATGAACTCTAATACGAACACGATGAACAGCAACTCGAACAGCAACATGAACTCGAACACCCCTCCGCGCTAAGGGCATTCATCGTCGTTCGGCAGACGGTGTGTGCGTGGAGTTGTCCGGTGATGGTGTGGCGCTAAAACCCACGCCTCCGCGCATCGCGGGCGGCGCGTTCAAGATGACGAACGTGCCGCCCGCGTTCTTTGTGGCGAGTCGCATAAAAGTTGATTGTTGATTAAACTAACGTAAATTCAGAGACGCGATTATCAGGAGTGAGATGAAAGAAAAGGTACGCATCGCGGGTGGTCAGGGGTTCTGGGGAGACATGCTCGACGCTCCGGTGAGGCAGGTCGAGGGCGGCCCGATTGATTACCTGATGCTCGATTATCTGGCCGAGGTCACGATGTCCATCATGCAGAAGCAGCGAGCGCGCGATCCCGCTGCTGGCTACGCTCGCGACTTCGTGCCCTTGATGCGAGACATCCTGCCGGCCTGCGTCGAAAAAAACATTCGCGTGACGGCGAACGCGGGCGGCGTCAACCCGTCGGGCTGCGCGGCGGCGGTGCGCGAGACGGCACTCGAACTCGGTCTCGCCGGTCGTCTCAAACTCGGCATCGTGACGGGCGACGACGTGTTGGATCGTCTCGACGATTTTCTCGCGCGGGGCATCGAACTGCGCAACATGGACACGGGCGAACCGCTCTCCACCGTGCGCGAACGAATCCAGAGCGCCAATGTTTACCTCGGCGCGTGGCCCATCGTCGAGGCTTTGCGCGGGGGCGCGCAGGTCGTCATCACTGGCCGCGCGACCGACACGGGACTGACGCTCGCGCCGATTATCCACGAATATAACTGGGGCGAGACCGACTGGAACAGGCTTTCCGCGGGGACGATTGCAGGGCATATCATCGAATGCGGCGCGCAATCGTCGGGCGGCAACTGCCAGTACGATTGGCAATCAATCCCAGACCTCGCGAACGTCGGTTTTCCCATCGTCGAAGCTTATGAGGACGGCAGTTTCATCGTCACCAAGCACGAAGGCACGGGCGGGCGCGTCTCCGTGCAGACGATCAAAGAGCAACTCGTGTATGAGATGGGCGACCCGGAGGAATACATCACACCCGATTGTGTGGCGGACTTTACGACCATCCGGCTCGAAGATGCAGGCCCGAACCGCGTCCGCGTCCATGACATCAAGGGACGGCCCGCGACCGAGTTTCTCAAAGTCTCCATCAGTTACTCGGCGGGCTTCAAAGCCGTCGGCACGCTCGTCTATTCTTGGCCCGACGCTTACCGGAAGGCACAGGCCGCCGACCTCATCCTGCGCGCGCGTCTTGAACGGCTCGGTCTGCGATTCGAGCAGGTGTTGACGGAGTACGTCGGCGCGAACGCGCTGCATGGCCCGCTCGCCGGAGAGCCTTCGCCCGACTTGCCGGAAGTGCAACTGCGAATCGGCGTCCGCGGGCCGGATCGCAAGGCCGTCGAGCGTTTCACGAAAGAGATTGCGCCGCTGATTTTAACCGGCCCGCCCGGCGTCACGGGCTTTGCGGGCGGGCGTCCGAAGGTCGAAGAGATCGTCGCTTACTGGCCCGCGCTCATCCCCAAAACCGAAATCATTCCACGCGTGGAGGTGCTGGAAGTTTGAGCGAGAAGGAGCGAGAGATTCTTGGAGAGGAGACGCTGGAGGCTCTGCGCGATCTTCGTGCCTCACGCGGTTCGTCTCGCACTGATGCGCCTGAGGTGTGGGAGCGTCGAAACTCTGAAGGGTTGGCCGACTGCCGCGTCTTTCAAGTCAGGCGGGATACCAGCATTAACCCGCGCGACAAGAGCGCACACGATTTCTACGTTATCGAAGCGCCCGACTGGATTAACGTCATCCCACTGACGCGAGCGGGTGAGGTTGTTTTGGTCGAGCAGTATCGTCACGGCACGAATGAACTCTCGCTGGAAATTCCCGGCGGCATGGTTGACGCGGGCGAGTCGCCCGAAGAGGCCGCCGCGCGCGAGTTGTTGGAGGAGACGGGTTACGCCGCGACGGGTTTGGTCAAACTCGGTCAGACCCGGCCTAACCCTGCGATTCAGAACAACTGGATACACACGTTCCTCGCCGCTGATGTCGAGTATCGCCAAGAGCCTCAGTTCGACGGCACGGAGCAGACAGTCGTCCGTCTCGCACCGCTTGCGGAGATACCGTCCCTGTTTGCCACGGGCGCGATCACGCATTCGCTGGTCGTCGTCGCCTTTCACCTGTTCACGCTCTACCGGCAGCAGCTTGTGACGCCGGACAAGGCTGTAGTATCAATTGAGTAAACAGAAGCGCGGCGCGAAAGGCCGCGCGATAATGAGAATCATGCGAATCCAACTCGTCAAACTTGCGCACGCGCGTTCCGGTGATAAGGGCGACACGGCGAACGTCGGACTGCTCGCACTGCGCGATGAATACTACCCTCTGCTCGCGCGAGAAGTGACCGCCGCGCGTGTCAAAGAACATTTCACGGGCATCAGCCGCGGCGAGGTCGAGCGTTTCGAGTTGCCGAACCTCTCGGCGCTCAACTTCCTGCTTCACGAAAGTCTCGGCGGCGGCGGCACGCTTTCGTTAATGACGGACGCGCAGGGTAAAACGTTCTCCACCGCGCTGCTGCGCATGGAGATTGACGTGCCGGATGAAGAGGCTCGCTCGCTGGGCATCGGTTAATTGTCGTGACGCAAATCAGTCCGCAGATGGAGCGGCAGATACGCGTCGGTAAGATGCTGGGGTTGGGATTCGCCTGCTCGTTAATTTGGGCGGGCGGCGTAGGCTCCCTAATCGCGCTCATCATCGGACTGCGCGCCAGAAAAATAATCAAACGGTCTTCAGGGCAGGTATCTGGAATAAGGATGGCTTGGTGGTGCATCGTCGTCGGAGCGTTTGGGCTGCTGACGATTCTGCCTTACGTGATCTGGCTGGTCATCAAAGCGATGAGAAATGAGTGAACCACTCGCGAGCGTTGACGCTTCCATTCGCCACGGCTATGCGCAGGTCGGCGATGTGCGCCTGCATTACGCCGAGTGCGGGAGCGGCGAGCGGCTCGTGTTGCTGCTGCACGGCTTTCCCGAATGCTGGTATTCGTGGCGGCATCAACTGCGTGCGTTGGGCGAACATTATCGCGTCGTCGCGCCTGACATGCGCGGCTACAATTTGAGTGACAAACCGGGCCGCGTGGACGATTACAGGATGGAACGTCTGGTTGACGACGTAACCGGGTTAATCAGACATTTCGGCGCGCACGAGGCCGCCGTCGTCGGGCACGACTGGGGCGCGGCGGTGGCTTGGGCGGTCGCCGCAAGACATCCCGAATACGTCTGGAAACTCGCCGCACTGCAAGTGCCGCCGCCGCGCGTCTGGGTGAAAAAC
>JBAVPI010000070.1:0-2510 GCA_049692915.1 Pyrinomonadaceae bacterium | reverse complement strand
GATGAATACCCGGCGACCCCCGCTTCGTCCGTTTGTCCCGCTCCCTCGCGGGCGCGGAGTTGAATGTTAAGGCAGCGCCTCGACAATCACGAAAAATCTGAAAGTGCCGCTATGCTGAACGCCTAGAAGGGTTCTGATGTTGATGCCCGCGCCCGGTGCCAGCGGCGTGGCGAGCGTCACTACTCCTGCCGAGAGTGTGGAGTTGATGCCGCCGCCGCTCGATTGCGCGGGCGGCTCTTCAAGGGTTGTGCCCCGGAGAAGTACGGGTGTGCCGTCGGTGCGCGTGACGTTGATGTCGGAGGAAGTAATCGCCCGCAGGTCTGCCACCCCGGACGGCGTCGGGAAGGTCGTCATGTCAACGATGCGGAACCGCAGGCGCGTCACGGGGCTGCCCGTGAAGTTGTTGAACGTGCGCCTGATTTCCAGCGTGCCCTGAGGGCCGTTCGTCACCGGCGTCGTGTCGCGGACGCGGTTGGGCGAAGCCGAGGCCGAGGCGGCCGGGTCAATCAGTGTCGCCGTGAACTGGTCGGTGCGATTGACGGGGCTGGAGAGGTTCTGGGGGCCGGGCGCGCCGAGGCGCTGGCCGATGCCCGTCGCTTGTCCGGCGGTTTCGACGCTGATGAAATCCGCGAGGTTGTTGTTCGTGTCTTTGGGCAAGCCGCTCGAAGGTTCGCGGATAAAACTATACTGAAGGTTCGTCGAGGCTTCAGCGCCGCCGGTCGGGAACCCGGTGCCTTCACGGTACAGCGACGGAGAGGAAGCATAGCCGACGGCGTCCAGCCGGCTGATGGCGTTGAAATTCGCCGGGTCGGCGGTTCTAAACAGGGCAATGCCTGCGCCGTCGGGAATGTCTGTTGTGTAGGTGGCGTCGCCCGTCGCGGTCGTGCCGTTGCCCGCCGCGTAACCTGAGAGCGAATAGCCGAAGGTGTTAACGCCGAGATAGTGGCCGCGCGCGGGGATGACCGTGCCGTTCGGAATGGTGAATCTCGTCGCCCCCTCGGAGCCGACCAGCGACCAACCCTCCGACCCGTCAATGGTCGAGACCGTAATGGCAACGCCGGCGGCGTTGTAGAGTTTGACGAACTCGTCGCTCGCGCCGTTCGGCCCGCGCAGCCGGTACTCGCTGATGATGAGGCGCGGGCGCGGGGCGACACGGATGTTGTCTATGGTGAGGCCGGAGTCAACATCCGTGTCAACTGCGTCGCTGACGACGAACCGTAGTGTGTATGTCCCCGCCGCAGGGACGGTGCCCACCACCGTCCGCCACCCGGTTTGATTACCGAAGCCGCTGTTCTCACCCCGTAGAAAGAATGAGTTGGTGTCAACGGCAAAGATTCTGAACACAAGGCCGTTGCCATCCACCAACTCGCCGCGAGCAAAATCAGTAAAATCCCCGTTGGGCGGTTCGTTGGTCAGGAAGTTGTAGTCGAGCGTGACGGTCGAACCCTCCTCGGCGGTAAATGTCTGCGTCAGGATGGTTCCCTCTGTGCCGTCGAATTGATTGGTGTTGGTCGTACCGGCTGTCGTAATAAACCCGAAGCGTGAACCTTCGGTCGGGTTTACGGAGCCGCCCAGAGTTGTCGGGGCGTTGCCCACGCCTCCGGACGAGAGCGTCCAGCCGTTCAGGTCGGGCGAGTCCTCGAAGCCCGGATTGACTAACCCTTGCGCCGATGACGCGACCGGCGTCAGCAACGTCAAGGCCAAGCCTGCGAGCATGAGGGCGCTCGTGTTGATGATTGTCTTGGCGGCACTCCTGAAGAGCGCCGTCGCCAGCGGGCGAAGCAGTTTGATGGGACACAGTTGTGCCATTGGTGATCCTCCGAATGAGTGAGAGCGTGAAGGGGGAGATGATGCTCATGCGCGGCGCGTGAGCGCAGGGCAGTAAGCGCGAGACCGATGCGCTGGTCGAGGCCGATTCTGGTACTGCTATCGGCCCAACCCGTTAGGCGGCTTGGTTGTCAGAATTTATTTCCGTGGGTGTTCCCAGCGTGAGGTGACGCATGTCCCTCCTTGTTACCTGTTACTCCTTGATGACCGAAAGTGTGAACGGAATGAAAGCAAGATATGCCCGTGCGTGGAAGACTGTCAAATGATGGTCGCTCGCCGCACTGATTTCCGCCCGCCGCCTTTCGCTCGTCGGAGCCGCGCGGTCGGAGAGCGATTTAAGCGTCCGTGTCTTCGCGCCGGAAGGCCGCGCGGCCTTCGACGAAGACGGCGTGCGCGTGTTCGACGCCGAAGAAGTACGCGAGTTCGCGATAGTCTTCCGCGTCGTGAATACAGAAGTCGGCGCGCTTTCCCGCTTCGAGCGAGCCGATGTCGTCGCCACGATTCAAACTATAGGCGGCGTTGATGGTCGTCGCCGTCAACGCTTCGGCGGGCGACATCTTCATGTGCGTCGCGGCGAGCGAGAGGATCATCGTCATCGAAGGCGTCGGCGACGAGCCGGGGTTGAAGTCCGTGGCGAGGACGACGGCGAGGCCCGCTTCGATCATCGCGCGCGCCGCCGGGTA
>JBAVPI010000069.1:0-4069 GCA_049692915.1 Pyrinomonadaceae bacterium | reverse complement strand
GACATGCTTCGCTCGCCAGCGCGCCCGTCTCAGGGTCAACCTCGACGGTCGTCACGCCGTCGGGCCGCAGGAAACGCTCCCCGCCGAGTTCCGGCCTCAACGTCACAGCGCCCTTCACAAACTCCGTCCACACGGGCAGCGCGCTCTCCGCGCCGGTCAGGTTTAATTCTTCTCCGTCGTCGAAGCCGACCCACACGACGCAGACGAGGTTCGGCGTGTAGCCCGCGAACCACCCGTCGCGCGACGTTCCGGTCTTGCCCGCCAACGCCGTCCCCTTGACCGCGCCGCGCGCCGCGCGTGCCGTCCCTTCGTCAATCACGCCCGCCAGCATGTCCGTCAGCATGTAGCTCGTCGAAGGCTTCAAGACTTGCGGCGCGAGCGACGATTGCGTCATCGCATCGCCCGTCGAAACTTGGCCCGCGTCCTCTGTGCGCGCGACCGGATGAGGATTAACAAAGCGCCCGCCGTTGGCGAAGGTCGCGTAAGCGGCGGCGACTTCGAGCGGCGTCGCTTCGGTCGTGCCGAGGGCGAGCGAGGGGTAGCTTTCGGGGCGCGGCAGTCCAAGATTTTCGGCGAGCGCGGCGACGCGCGTCAGCCCGGTGCGTAACGCCGTGTCAACCGTGACGACGTTGAGCGAATGGACGAGCGCGTGCCTGAGCGTCACGTCATGCATCGAGAAGCCGCCGCCGTAGTTCGACGGGCGATACCTCGCGTGCACGTCGTATGTGAATTCGCGCGGCGCGTCGAGCGACAACGAAAGAGGAGAGATGCCCGCCTCCATCGCCGCCGCATAGACGACGGGCTTGAAGACGGAGCCGGGCTGGCGGCGCGCATCCGTCGCGCGGTTGAGTTGCGACTCGTTGTAAGTGCGTCCGCCGACCATCGCGAGCACGTCGCCCGTTCGAGGGTCGAGCGCGACGAGCGCGGCCTGCGGCGCACGCTTGCCCTTGAAAACCTTGTCGAGTCGTTCGAGTTGATGACCGACAGCCGCTTCCGCCAATTTCTGTAACTCAAGATCAATCGTCGTATAGACGCGTTGCGCGCCCTCTTCATTCGCGGAGGCGGCGTGCGACTCGACGGCGCGGTTAACATAGTCAATGAAGTAAGGCGCGTTCGCGCTCTCTTCCGCCGACGGTGCGACGGAGACGGGTTCGCCAGAGGCGGCCTGCGCCTGTTCGGGCGTGATCGCGCCGTCGCGCAGCATCGCTTCGATGACGGTGTTGCGCCGGAGTTGCGCGTGATCGGGATGGCGGTCGGGCGCGTAGCGCGCGGGACTTTGAATCATCCCGGCGATGGTCGCGGCCTCGGCGAGCGAGATGTCTTTCAAGTCTTTGCCGAAGAAGATGCGCGCCGCCTGATTGACGCCGCGCACGGCGACGCCCCCGCGCTGGCCGAGGTAAATTTCATCGCAGTAGAGAGCGAAAATATCCTGCTTCGAGAGACGGCGTTCGAGTGCGCTCGCGAGAATCGCTTCGTTGAACTTGCGACGGAGCGTGCGTTCCGGCGTCAGATACGTGTTCTTGACGAGTTGCTGCGTGATGGTCGAGCCGCCCTGCTTGAAGTCCTGATCCGCGTCTCCCCAACTGAGGAGCGCGCGCGTGATGCCGACGAAATCGAGGCCGCCGTGCTCGAAGAAGCGTCGGTCTTCAATCGAGAGGACGGCGTGTGCGAGGACGGGCGGGATGTCTCCGTAAGAGAGCGACGTGCGCCGCCCCGTCTTCATCAAGGCGTCGTTGGCGAGCGACTCAGGTTCGAGCGCGTAGGCCGCGAGCGGCGAGCCGTCTCCGGAGAGCGCAGCGATGCGTTCGCGGCGGTCGAAATCCACGCGCACCGTCTCCAACGACGCGACGCCGGGATTGGCGCGGCGCGGTCGGATGAAAACGGCGTCCGCACCGACCTCGAAGCGACCGCTCCACACACGGCTCGCGTCGCCGTCCTCCACGTAACCCGCGCGTCGCAGAATTTCGACGAGACGTTCACGCGAGATGTTCTGGCCCGCCCTCAGCACGCGCGGCGCGGCGTAGATGCCCGCGCGGCTCGTCAGATAGCCCGCGGCCAAGCGTTCGTCAATGACACGCGCATAGTAAGAATAATAATAGCCGATGATGCCGACGGCGGAGAGCGTGACGATGACGAAGGCGACAAGGAAAAGGCGTGCGAGGCGTTTGAACAGGCGTGCGCGTGCGGCGTGCTTGCGAAGGTGCGTCAACGCGTCGCGTCCCTGCGGCAACGTGTCGCGTCCCTTTGCCGCGTCAACGCGACGAAGCCTGCGTTTCTTCTGTCGTTCGGAAGTGACTTCGATTGCCATAACCTCGTCTCAACAAAACTTCGCGTGGCTTTTCGGGCAACACTTCTCCCACGCGAGTGCGCAAACTTTCGCGCGCCCCGCTCCCCTTTGCGTGACCCGATCACCTCACTTGTGTGCTGTTTGATAAACGCCTAATCGGCGCGGAATTCTTATTCGCGACGGCCCGATCTTTTCGCTCAAAGGAAGCGAGAGCATGCGGGCGTCGCTCTGAATATGCAACGCGTTCCGGGCGGTTAACCCATGATCTGCGCCAGCGCGTCGAGCGAGATAGCCAGCGTGACCAACACCATAATCACGGCGACGAGTTGCGCGAAATTGTAAGCTACTTCTTTCATTCGGCTCATGACCCTTCCGGTTGCTTCAATCAGCGCGCCTTAAAGCAACAGCCATGCCGATTCATTTCACATCATCCGAAAGCGAGACTTTTAAAAGTCTAAGCCGCCGCGACCAATAGAGTTAAGGAGTCATGCGAACCCCGCGCCGGAATTTTTGTGAGACGGGTAAAGGAAGGGGAGATGCTTTCTTTTAGTACGAGGCTGAAGGGCCGTGGCTCTCCGTGCGCGTCTGAAAACGATTCAAACTCTGCCGCGTCGAGATGATTCAGGCGGTCTGTTTGTCACGGCTACGGCGAAGGCGCAGCCAACCGGAAGTCTGCGGGCGGGGCGGGTCGAGCAGTTCTTTGATGGCGGGGACGGCAACGAGCGCGGCCTCGCGGCCCGCCGATAGAAGTTCGTCCGCGCGCGTCATGTCGTCCCAACGGATGTTGCCGACCGCCGGGCTGATGCAGACATCGGCGCTCTGTCGCTGGTATGCGGAGGCGGTGCGCTGGACGAGGATCATGGTTTGCAGCAGCACGCCGACGACGGAAGTGGGCGGCCCCCAGAAAGTCGCGCCCTCGTAGTTAACGTCCACGGCGACGACCACGTCCGCGCCGAGAGCGCGGGCCGTCGCGGCGGGGACGTTCGAGACCAGCCCGCCGTCCACCAGATGTCGTCCCTGCCCGTCAACGACGGGGACATACCAGCCGGGCACGGCGGAACTGGCGCGAATGGCGAAGGCCACGTCGCCGCGGTCGCGCATGACGACTGCCGCGCCCGTGTGAAGGTCTGTCGCGACGGCGGCGAAAGGGATGGGCAAGTCCTCGAAACGCGTTCGGGGAAAGCGGGCGCGGATATACTCTTCCATACGCGCGTTCGATTGCGCGCCGAGCCGCGAAAGCGTCATCCGCCCGAAGTCGCGCCAGCGCAAACTCCTGCCCAACGCTTCCAACTCATCAATCGTCATCCCGGCGGCGAAAGCCCCGCCGACGAGCGCCCCCGCGGACGTGCCCGCCACGCAGTCAATCGGAATCCCCTGCTCCTGAAAGACCCTGAGCACGCCGATGTGCGCCACGCCGCGCGCCGCGCCGCCTGAGAGCGCCAGCCCCAGTCGCGGCCTGTGAACGATCTGGTTGGAAGACCTTCCCCACATAAAAGCAGAGGTCAGAGGTTAAATATCAGTCGGTGCGATGAGGCGAAAGCACGACTGCGTTCAATCGCTTCTCGCTAACCTGTAACAATCAACATCAAACATTTCGTCGCTAATCCAGAATCGTAATCTCGGCGTTGGCGCGTGCCTCTTCGAGAAACTCGTCTGTGTCGGAATCGATTTTGTTTTCGGTCAACTCGTCCTGAATCCCTTTCGAGACTTCTTCGAGCTTCGGCACGATGCGACCCGGCGAGGCTCTGCGGAAGCGCGGCACGTAGGTGTCGCGGTAAAAGG
>JBAVPI010000068.1:0-4325 GCA_049692915.1 Pyrinomonadaceae bacterium | reverse complement strand
TCCTGCGGATGAGCGGGGCGAGCGGCGCGTAGGGCGCGTTCTTGCCGCGCCCGCCGAGGATGAGAACAATACGGCCCGGCTCTTCCGCGAGGGCTTCGAGCGCCTTGACGGCGGCGTCCACGTTCGTCGCCTTCGAGTCGTTGTAGTACGTCACGCCCTCGACTTCATCCACGCGCTCCAACCTGTGCTCGACGGGCGCGAAGCGGCGGATCGTCTCGCGCATATACTCCGGCGCAGCGCCGCACGCCAACCCTGCGGCGAGCGCCGCCAACACGTTCTGCACGTTATGAAGACCCTTCAACAACATCTCGTCGCGCGTCGCGAGCACACGCTCGCCGCCTTCGCGCGTGCGGCACACAAGCTCTCGCCCACCGCGCAGGAACAACCCTTCTTCTAGTTCACGCTCGATGCTGAAGAAGACGACGTGCGCGCGCAAACCCTTCGCCCACGAAGCGACGATCTCATCATCGGCATTCAGAATCGCCACGTCGCCCGGCTGCTGATTGCGAAAAATCCTGTGCTTCGCCGCGCCGTAATCCATCAACGACTCGTAGCGATCCATGTGGTCGGGCATCAGGTTCAGCACGACGGCCACGGTCGGGCGAAACTCCGAGATGGTTTCGAGTTGGTAGCTCGACAACTCGGCGACCATCCAACCGTCTTCGCGCGAATCCTCGACGAGCGAGATGAGCGGCGTCCCGATGTTGCCGCCGACCTGCACGGGCAGTCCCGCGCCCTTCAAAAGTTCGCCGACGAGCGCCGTCGTCGTCGTCTTCCCGTTCGTGCCCGTAATGCCGACCGCTCGACCGCGCATGAAGCGCCACGCCAGTTCGACTTCACCGATGACCTCCGCGCCCGCGCGCTCGGCGTATCTCACGGGGATGCCGCTCGACGGCACGCCCGGACTCAACACGACGAGTTCAATCTGATCCAGCAACCACCACGGCACGTCGCCGGGCAGCAGGCCCGTCACGCCCTCCGACTTCAACGTGAGCGCGTCGTTCGGCCAGTCAACAAGCGGTTTGCGGTCGTTCAGTGCGACGACGGCCCCGCGCTTCGCAAGGAAACGCGCCGCCGCCACGCCGCTGCGGCCCGCGCCGATGACCAGAACTTTTTTGCCCTCAAGCTCCATTCATTTTCACCGAAGCTTCAAAGTTGAAAGACTCAACAACGCGAACAAAATCGCGATGATGAGAAAACGAAAGACGATCTTCGGCTCTTTCCACCCCGACATCTCGAAGTGGTGATGCAGCGGCGACATCTTGAAGATGCGCCGTCCAGTCGTCTTGAACGACGCGACCTGCAAAGTTACGGACAACGCCTCGACCACGTACACGCCGCCGACGAGAAGCAGTATCAACTCCTGCTTCGTCAGCACGCCGATGGTGCCGATGGCTCCGCCGATGGCGAGGCTTCCCACGTCGCCCATGAAGACTTCGGCGGGGGGCGCGTTGAACCACAGAAAGCCGAGGCTTGCCCCGACCATCGCCCCGCAGAAGATCGTCAGTTCGCCGATCTCCTTCTGGTGTTCCAGCCCGACGTAATCGGCCCAGCGCTTGTCGCCGCTGATATACGTGAAGGCCGTCAGAGTCGCCATCGCCACGACCGTCACGCTGATGGCGAGTCCGTCCAGTCCGTCCGTCAAATTCACCGCGTTCGAGAAGCCGATAAGGACGAGGCCGATGAACGGCAGATAAATAATCGGCCCGATGTCCGTGATGCGACTGAGCGCCGTCTGTTTGAAGAACGGCAGACTCAGCTTCCACGAATAATCCGTCCAGCCGTAGTAACTCGAAGCGTAGAGCGCGCCCCACACGCCCGCCGCGATCAGGAACTGCCCGATCAACTTCTTCCGCCCCGTCAGGCCCAGACTCTGCTTGCGCGCGACCTTTTGGTAGTCGTCAACGAAACCGATGACGGCGAAGAGCGTCGTGGCGACGAGGATGATCCAGACGTAGAGGCTTGAGAGCCGCGCCCACAGGAGCGTCGAGATGAGCACCGAGCCGATAATCAACACGCCGCCCATCGTCGGCGTGCCGCGTTTGGCTTGATGCGCCTGCGGCCCTTCGTCGCGAATCTGCTGGCCGATGTTCAAATTCCTGAGCGCCGAAATCACCCGCCCGCCGAAGATGAGCGAGATTAAAAGCGCCGTCACCGTCGCATAGGCCGTGCGGAAAGTGACGTACTGAAACACGTTCAGAGCCTTGACGAAGACGGACTCCGTGCCGCCCGCCGACAGGCTTTTGAAGAGCCATTCGTAGAGGATGTAATAGATCATCTCAAAGAAGATGTTGGATGTCGGAGGCTGGATGTGAACAGGCCCGGCTCACGTCCGACTTCCGACTCTCAACCTCTATCACTCTCCTTTAACGCTTCAACAATCGTCTCCGTGTGCACGCCGCGCGACCCCTTGACGAGCACCATATCATTGGGCCGGACGAACGGGACGAGCGCTGCGGCGGCCTCTTCGGAAGACTCGAAGAAGAGGGCCGACGCTTCGCTCATGCCTGCCTCGCGCGCGCCCTCGATTAACTCCCGCGCGTGCCCGCGCACGCCCCACAACACGTCAACTCCCAAACGCCCGATCTCGCGCCCCGTTTCGCGATGAATCGCCGCCGACTCCGCGCCGAGTTCGAGCATCTCGCCCGCCACGATGACGCGTCGCAAGACCCCTTCGCCTCCACCGGCGACGGCCTCCGCCATGCTCAGGAGCGAGCGCGGGTTCGAGTTGTACGAGTCGTCAATCACGGTCAAACCTCCCGACAAGTGCCAGACCTCGCCGCGCATTCGCGAAGGCGCGGCGCTCTCAAGCGCCTCCGCGATAACACGCGGCTCGATGCCGAAACAGGTCGCGACGCTCGCCGCCGCCAGTGCGTTCATCACGTTATGACGGCCCGGCATGGGCAGCGTCACGTCCGACTCGCCGAGCGGCGTGCGCAGACGGAAGCGGCTGACTCCGAGTCCCGCGCTTTCGATGTTCGTCGCCATCACGTCCGACGGATTAACGATGCCGTAGGTCATCGTCCGTCCACCTTTGTTAAGCCCGCGCATCGCGGCCACCCTTTCGTCGTCGGCGTTGAGGACGGCGGTGCCGCCCGGCTTCAGCCCCTCGACCAACTGTGCCTTGCTGGCCGCAACCCCTTCAATCGAACCCATAAATTCGAGATGCACGGGCGCGACCAGCAGGACGACTCCGATGTCCGGCGGCGCGATGACGCAGAGCCGCGCGATTTCGCCCGGCATGGACATTCCCATCTCCAGCACGGCCACGTCGAAGTCGCCGGGCTTCGCACCGTTCGACTCCATCTGCAAGACCGACAGCGCCACTCCCAACTCGTTGTTGAAGTTCTTGCGACTACGCAAGACCCTGTGGCCCGCGCCGTCGAGGATGTGTGCCGTCAAATCCTTCGTCGTCGTCTTTCCCGCGCTCCCCGTGATGCCGATGACGGGTCGCCCCCACGCTTTGAGCACCCCGCGCGCCACCAGCTGCAAGGCTTCGATCACGTCGTCCACGAGCAACAGGCGGTCGCGGTACGGCGCGAGATGCGCGTCGCCTTCGACGCGTGCGGTGCGTGCGACGATGGCCGTCGCGCCGCTCTCTAACGCCTGCGGAATGAACTCGTGCGCGTCGGCGAAGGACGTGCCCGTGAAGTGGTGGCGATGATAGTCCTCGGTCGAGAGAGCGAAGAACATCTCGCCCGTCGTGACGGAGCGCGAGTCAATCGAAAAACCATTTATTTCTTTGTCAAAGAACTCTTCGGTCGCTCCCGTTGAAGCGCCCATCAATTGTGCCGCCAATCTTATGTTCACGCTCGGCCTCTTCCTCCACTGCACACGGTTTCCGGAACTACTTCGGCGAGCGCGCTTGAAGAGTCGTCAGGGGAACGCCGGCAACTCTTCAACGACCAGCGCCTGAGCCTCGAAAGCGTCGGAAGCGTTCGTCGTCGAATCGGCTTCCGTCACCTTCGCGACCGTTGACGCGGCTGCGCGCGCGGCTATTTTCCGCGCCGCGCGCGTCCGGCGCAAACGCTCGCGGCAATCGGCGATGCGGCGGCTTGTTTCGCCACCCGTGGAAGAATTGCTGCGCGCAAGTTTCATAAGAAAATGTCTTTGACTTTCGATTCGCGTCCGGGTCTGGTGCTTTTGAAATTTCAGATCGTCGAGTCTGACATTCAAAATCTAAAGTTCACTCAGTCGCTCCTCCCGAACTCGATTCGCACGGTCTGCCCTGCCTCGACACTCGCGCCGACCGCAGGGCTTTGACGAAGCGCGAGACCTTCTCCGCGTGCTTCCAACTCAAGACCGAGTTGCGCGCAGATGAGCGC
>JBAVPI010000067.1:0-7754 GCA_049692915.1 Pyrinomonadaceae bacterium | reverse complement strand
GTGGTCGAGTCCGGGTCGGTCTACAACAAACTCTACAATCCGGCCTTCGTCCTGATGCAGTACTTCGCCTACCTGCGCCGCAATCCGGACAACGCGCCGGACAACAACTTCAACGGCTACAATTTCTGGCTCTCGAAGCTCAACCAGTTCACCCGGCCGGGCGAGGACGCGCGCGACGAACGTGTGGCGCTCGCACGTGTCAGGCGAGCCGAGATGGTTCGCGCCTTCATCATCTCGGGCGAGTACCGGGGGCGTTTTCAGGGCGACTCGAATCGCGGCGAGCAGTTCGGCAGCATCTCGATGCTGAAGGGGGATTCTTACTGGCGGGAAGTTCTCACGGGTTACGTTCTATGAAAGGGCCGCTGGTGGAGGTGACCTGAGACCTGATTTTCGATCCACCTGAGATGAGAGAATAGCTCCGATTTCACCCGGAGGAGCTATCAATGAAAAAGAGTCGCTGGAGCGAAGAGCAGATCATCAAGATTCTACAGGAAGCAGAAGTTGGCGCAGACACCATTCAGAACATCTGTCGCAAGCACGCCGTCTCGGAGCAGAGTTTCTATCGTTGGCGACAACGCTTCGACGGGATGAGTGTGCTGGATGCCGTCAGGCTTCGTGAACTTGAACGCGAGAATATGCGACTCAAGAAATTAGTCGCAGAGCGCGACCTGGAGATCGAGGTGATGAAAGAGGTGGCCGCAAAAAAGTGGTAAGCGCATCGGCTCGCCGCGAGCAGGTGCGCTATGCCATGAGCAGAGGATTATCAACTCGCCGCGCTTGTCGGTTGATGTCGGTGGCGCGGTCAACTTTGAACTATCAAAGCCGGATGTCTATCAGAGATGGCGAACTGGAACTGAGCTTGCGTTCTTTGGCGTGGGCGGCATCCGCGTTACGGTTATCGCAGAGTTTAGGTGTAACCGCACCTAGAATAGATGCACATACATCAAGAAGCAAGCCTAAAAGCAGAATAAGCTATTCTGCTGTCTCCGCGACGTTAAGCCCATCAGAAGGAGGTTCATCCTTCTGATGGGAAAACTACCGCGTCGGACACCGGCGCGCCTGCCCGAGAAATTGCGAGAGATCCGCTTGAAGCCGGGCCTTTCTCAAAACGAGATGATCAGACGTATAGGCTTGGAAGACGAGTTGACCCGCGAGCAGACCTCGTCATTCGAACTGGGGAGGCGTCAGCCCAATCTCATAACGCTCTGGGCATATGCCAACGCAGCGAACCTCTATGTCGACGCCCTAATCCTAGACACCCTTGACTTGCCAGACTCGCTACCAAGTCCTGTTAAGAATGAGGGCTTGCCGTTGCGCGCAATCAAACCTCGAAGGGAGAAAGAGTAGGAAGGTTGTGCCCGATCACCTGCGCTCTATCGGGAGTTAATCCATAAATCAAAGTCAATAGACTTTTCGGGTCGGACATCTCGAATTTATGAGGCTGGAGCGATGATGGCAGCACTCAATATCAGTGTTATGACTACTGAGTATTCGCGCGTCCGCTTAGCAATCTATTTCAATCCGTCACTTCTTCAAGCAGCCCTTCCTCAACTTGGCCCGTGGTGACAGAAATGAACGGCGCGTGACCAAATGAGAACTTGTCCGTTGTCGCAGTTGTGTTTCGCTCGGCGCGCGTATAATCAGCTTTAGCGAGATAGGCGAGGTACACGTCATGCACCGTCCACCGCTCCCCGTCGCGGTCAAAGGTGAGCGCAAGATGCAGCCCTTGATGGTCGTGGTGACAATCAACGCGAATCCTCAGGCCGCGATTTGACTTTATCTCGATTCCGTCCGGCACCGATGTCGGCTTGCCGCCCCGTAGCGCCGGGCCTTCAGCGAGGCCGCGCGTCCTCTTGGGAAGTTGCGAGTAGTCTGCCGTCTGAGGATACAGGTCCGGGTAAGTGCTTCGATTGTTCTGCGCGAGATCCCTGTACCGCCCGCAGAGGAAGTCGGCAATGAGCTTGGAGACAGTTTCGCCAGTGATAACGGAAAGCAACATCTGCTCCCGTTGTAACGCATCCTCCATCTCCGCGATCAATTGTGCGTCAGCTACGCCCTCTTTGACGCGCTTCCAGACTGCCCGTACGACCGCAGGACTGTTGAGTGATGATTCTACGTGGCGCATCAAGTCCACAGCAGACTCTACAATCCGGGGAACATATGTCTCCGCTGTATCGCGCACGCGGTTGGGCCAGATGAGCCGCAGGTCTAACTTTAGTAGTTCACCTTGATCGCGCTCAATTTGTCGTAGAATGTACCGGAGAACTTGGCCGGTTCTTTGATCATCCACGGGGCCGCGCCTTCCGCTCTTTGCCGTTATTGGAAAATTTCAGCAGTTCGTCGGGCGAAAGATTGAGTGCACCGGCAAGTAAGCAGATATTCAGGAGCGAGATGTTGTATTCTCCCCGCTCCACGCCGCCCACGTAGCTCCTGTCAAGGCCGGATTCGTGGGCCAGCGCCTCTTGGGAGAAGCCGGCTTGCTTGCGTAGTTCGCGCAAGCGCCGCCCGAACAGGATTCTCGCATCTTCCGCCACAGAGCGAAGGATGCGCGGCTTGCGGTATTTATGTCCACGGGATATAACTACCATTCATGGATTTTCGGAGGCGCGGATTGTCAGAGCAAAAAACATTTCTGGAGTTCTTCGCGGGGATCGGCCTCGTTCACCTCGGCCTGCGACGCTCCGGATGGGAATGTATTTATGCGAATGACATCTCTAAAAAGAAAGAGGAGATATACCGTGACGAGTTCCCCGACGCGACATATTTCCATTGCGAGGACATCTGGAAAACAGACGACGTAGTGTGTCGTATCACGGAGCGCGCGGCGCTCGCCACGGCCTCATTCCCCTGCATTGACCTCTCGCTCGCCGGTCAGATGCGCGGCCTTGAAGGGAAGCACTCCGGCACGTTATTCGGCTTCATCGAGGCCATGCATCGGCTCAAGTCTCACGGCCTGATGCCACCCGTCGTTATGCTCGAAAACGTTGTGGGACTCATTGCGGGCAAAGACGGCGATGACTTTAGAAAAACCTGCCGGGCTGTTGCTGAGCTTGGCTACTACCTTGACGCAGTGGCTGTGGACGCGAAGCACTTCGTTCCCCAGAGCCGTCCACGACTGTTTATCATTGGGACACTACTTGAGAATATCCCTCCCGATGTACTGACCGGAGAAGACTGGATTGCTGAAATGTCTCATCGAAATGGGGCGGTTGGCAAGAAGCTTTACGATGCGATGCGGACTACGGAGATTCCTACCGGGTGGGTGGCGCATCGCATTCCCTCGTTGCCTCCCATCAAAAATAATGTTGCTTCGTTCATCGACACGGACGACGATCAAAAGTGGTGGAGTAAGAAAGAGGTCGAGAAACACCTGAACCGCACGAGTGGAACGCACTACGCAGAACTGGAGAGGCTGCGGAGGTCGGGCGAGACTTGGGTAGGCACAGCCTTCCGGCGCATCCGCGAGGGAACAACGCGGGTTGAGGTGCGTTTCGATGGGATCGCCGGCTGCCTGCGGACGGCGAACGGCGGAAGCGCCCGTCAGATCGTCGTGCTGATTCGTGACCGAAAGTTAAAAATGCGATGGATGACGCCGCGCGAATACGCGCGTCTTCAGGGAGCACCCGAGTTCAATATACAGCGTGGCATTAATCAGTCCCTGACGGGCTTTGGTGATGGCGTGTGCGTACAGGTGGTCGAGTGGGTTGACGCGAACATCCTCTCCCCGATTTACAACCATGCTGATGCGCCCCGACATAAGCCATTGCGCCCCGCGTCGCAAGCGCAATTAAGTCTCGGGTGACATAAGATGATGGACGTATTCAACGTCGAGATGCGCAGCGCGGGCAGGCGCGCGGTGAAGTCGACAGACACCACAGCGGAGATGAAAGTTCGCCGCCTTCTGCATGGGGTTTGCTACGGACTTGTTCTGGGTAAAGAAGCGAATCCTGTTTAAGGTGGCGCAGCATTGGGCGCGCTGAGAGCGTCAATCAGCTGTCCAGCGCAGCCCGAACTTGTCCGCCGGAATAACAAGTGACTTCTTGAGTTCAGGCCTGCCGGGGATATTCCCGACCATGCCGAGCTTGGGTCTGGATTCTGCTCCGGCCACTCGTCGAAGGTCAGCTTCCCGAAATATTCTCACGTACGGATCAATGCTTGCCACTTCCCTTCCTCTAAATTTTATATGTTTAGACCAAGCGAAAATGGGTTCTCCCGAGTTCTTGGTGAAGTTGGGCCGGTACTCAAATGGGTGGAGTAGCTCACGGACTCCGGTCAACATGACTCGGAATTCTGATAACCCAAACCTCAGTTGAGGTTTACAAGTTTTCGCATCACTAAGAACTCGGGAGAGCCCGAAAATGTCAGTTAACGCCCAAGCGAAAATGTCAGTGGTCATACTCGGGCAACTTGCTGACGCTTTGTTCTACTTCGTTTCTTCGCCAGCGCCTTGACTTGCTCATGGCTGAAGCGCGCCACGGCCTCCCCATCATGATGCAGCTCGATGCTGTGGTTGCGCAGTTGTAAGACATTTACCCTTCGGCCGGCAAGTGAAAAGAACTTCCGCGCCCGCGGCATCTGCAACTGAAGTCCCTCAAAGCTGACGATGTGATCGCGCCCGACCACCCTTTGCTCCTTGAGGCAGAGGATGCGGTCGAGGCAGCGCTAGTCGGGTGACTGACGCCAGACCTGGCGCTCGCTACGCCCTAAGACCTGAGCCGCCTGCGCGGCGCTGAGTCGGCCGTCCATGAAGGCTTGTATTACCTCAATGCGTTGCTGGTCTTTCATTGTCAGTAGCATCCCTGCCTCCTGCCATCCGGCAGGGGCACTCTACTGACATAATCGCTTGGGCATTAGCACTGACAGTTTCGCGTGGGCAACACATCCTCTAAATTTTACATTGAATCAATCTGTAACATACTGTATCGTTCTGCGAATGGATACGCTGGACGATCTAATTACCGCAACTGCGGCCCGCAAGCTGCTCAGCATTAGTCCTGTGACGATGACTAAGCTGCTCAGGCAGGGGGTGCTGCGCCATTATACCGATCCTCTTGATGAGCGTAAAAAGCTTGTCAGCCGCTCTGAAGTACTTGCGCTCAAAGTTCCGAAACGGGAGGCTGCATGAAGACAATCGCAATCGCTAATCACAAGGGCGGCTGCGGCAAAACGACAACGGCCCTCAATCTCTCAGTTGCGCTGGCCGCCAAGGGCTCTCGCGTGCTCGCAGTAGATCTTGATTTTCAGGGCAACCTGAGCGATTCGATGGGCTGTGATTTGCGTGAACTCGTCGGCACGCGTCGCACCGTCCATCGCCTCCTGCTCGAACCAGGTGCCGACTATTCCCAGTACATCGAGCAGGTTCGTCCTCGGCTCGATCTTCTGCCGGCGGCACTGGATATGGACGCAGCCACACTCCTCGAAGCACTGGGGGTTTTCCGTGAGCTTCGGCTGAAGAACAAGCTTCAGCCCGCCCAAAAACACTATGATTATTGCGTGGTGGACACCCCGCCCGCACTCAACACGCCGACGCTGAACGGGCTTGTTGCTGCAGACCTCGTTATCATTCCCATAGAGACAAGCCGCTTCGCCTTAGTCGGCCTCACCCAACTCCTCGCGACCGTGCATGAGGTACGGCAGGCCCATGCCCCGAGCCAGCACGTAATGGCTCTATCAACCATACACTCGGTCCGGCAGATATTCGACCGCGAGGTCAGGGCGCAGGTGTTCGACATGTTTACTGAGGAGTTCGTCTTTCAGTCCGTCATACCCCGCCACGTGGCCGTGGGCGAAGCTACGGCGGCACGAAAGGCAGTAATCGAAGTCAACACCACTTCACCGGCGACGATGGCTTTCCATCAGCTTGTAAAAGAAATCAAGGAGATACTTGGCGATGACCAAGAAGAGTCGGCGAGAAAGTCTACGAGAATCGCTAAGGGAAGTAGTCCGGCCACCTGAGCCGAACCCGAAGCTCGATGCCATACTGGGCCGGTATGCGGTCGATTCCCCTGTCCTTAGACGGCTTCCGGATCAGCCAAAGGAGATTTCAGACCTCCTTGACCCACCTAAGACCACCCTAAGACCACCCAAGGGTGAACTGATAGCGCCGGCGCGAGACTTCAACAAGCGGGCGAACATATTGGATCGCGATGCTCTTCCCTCCGGCCTGTTCCCTGGGTCAAGCAAAAAACTCTATGACGCGCTATATATTCGAACACTCGGTGCAGTGGTGCCTACTAAGACAATTCAAGCTACGCGGCGCGAGTTAAGTAAGTGGTCGGGCATCAAAAATATTAAGACCATAGCGGCACACCTACGCCATCTTGAAACGATCGGGCTGGTTCTACGTGCGTGGGATCGAGGCGACAATGAGGGATCCATTTACGAGATACGTCTTCCCGATGGCCTTAGACCACCTAAGACCACTCAGGGGGGGGTTGATCCACCTCAGGGGACATTAGGCCAAAATTTGGTGCTACCCTTAGACCAGAATTCGGCCTTGGGTGGTCTAAGTCAAACTGTTGATTTTCAAGCAACTTCCGTCGAACGCAATACTTCTTTTAAGACTAAAGATATAAATACGGATGATGAGGCTCTCGCCGGTTTGAACGCTACGCTCAAAAAAGCCGTGAAAGAGATAACGGGAAAGGAAATCACACTAGCAGAGGCTCCTCGATGGAACGAGTTAGCTGAGGTCCTCGTTACGGAACTAAAAATAGCCGCCGGACGAACGACCGTCTCAAACGTGCCATCGTTTTTGGCGGAGCACTTGCGCCGACGGTTATGGAAAAAGGAGAAGCAGCAGATTGATGCTGAGGTGATCAAGGAGAAGGAAACCGCCACGGCAAGAAAAGTTGACGCTTCGAAATGCCCGGACTGCTTCAACACTGGGATGTGGTATCCAGAAGGATATGAGAAAGGCGTGGTGCGCTGTACGCACGATAAATTGAAAGCCTCGGAGTGAGGAACTCACCTTATTACTTGCTTGACTGCGAATGACCTCCTGTTACCAAGCCTAAATTTGTCTGATATGAATCCACTGTCGACTTGATTTATGTCCTAGCCTTTTCTCTAGATAATCTTCTCAAAAACGTTACACGCGACGTTTCACGTCTAGTACCTTTGTTCCCATGCCGGTTAAAGAATGTTATTTCTAATATCTTATGGCAATTCCGATAATGGATATTTTACGAACGAACTTTGACTGTGTCTATTCAGGAGATCGACTAAACTGCGGAAAAAAGCGACTTGCGCGACAACGGGAGGCCATTTCCGAGCAGTATAAGCCTTCTCCTCTCGCGATGCCTCCGCCGGAAGTGCATTGATGCCGACCTGCTTCGAGATCTACGAGACATATCAGCGTGGCCCGGCCGCCGTGCTTCGACTCTTCGAAGAGGCCCTGGGTACGCGAGCCATCTACGGCCCGCCCCCTCCGGACACTCAGCAGCGCACCATCGACTCGCTCTCCGACGAGATTGGTCGCCTCAAGCGTCAGATCTCCCGGCTCAAAGCCGCGTTAGGCGAAGCGCGAGGGGAAGTCGACTGGCTCCGCCGGCGTAACACGGAGCTGGAGAAGCTCGTCACGAAGGACTCGCATAACTCCTCGCGCCCGCCCTCGACCGATCCGCCGTGGGCGAAGCGAACCAAGAGCCTGCGGCGATCATCAGGTAGGCGCGTGGGAGGGCAGCCCGGCCACGCCGGCCGCACTCTACGGCTGACACCGAAGCCACATCGTGTGGTGACTCACCGCCCAGCGA
>JBAVPI010000066.1:0-7033 GCA_049692915.1 Pyrinomonadaceae bacterium | reverse complement strand
GTTGGGAACAGCAGGTCGAATCGGTCGAGAAAATCCTCTCCGACCTCGGCCACACGGACATCCCGCGCCTCGTCGTTTACAACAAGTCAGACCTCGTCGCGCCCGAAGAGATGGAAGCCATCCTGCGCCACACCACCGCCGTCACCGGCCACGAAAGCCTCGCCGTCTCCGCCTTCAACGCCAAAACCCTCCGCCCCATGATCGAACGCGCAGGCGAAATCCTCGCCCGCAACCTGATGCACGAAGACGACGACACTCACAACGCGCCCCCACCCACCGACCCCGACGGCGAAACGCCAGAGCCGCACGCCGAAGCCGCACAACATGATGAAGCATAAACAAGGGTGCGTCGAAAGCTTTGTTATCTGAAAAGCAGCAAGCTAACAGGCTAAAAAGTAGTATTATCTTGCACTGTCCAGTAGAACACGCATTATGCCACTTCGCTCAAAGGTGATCTGATGAACATAGGTGAGACAAACGCTAACCGGCAGGAACTCGTGCGCAAGACGAATGAGCCGAGTACAACGCATCGCTTTGCTAAAATATGGGTGATGCGTTGTCGCACGTGCAGTAATGAATACGGCAGCAATAGTTGTGATGCCCACATCCGACGATGCCCTCGCTGCTCGTCTTCGGCAGCAAGAGGGGAGCCTAAGCGAAGTGGAGGAAGTTTTATGGCAACAGCGACGTTTGATGAAGAGAAGTTAAAAGATTTGCTGAAAATGGCTTTGGTCGAAGCCCTCGAAGAGAATCGCGATTTAGTGCTGGATATTGTGGGAGAGGCTATGGAAGATATTGCTCTGGCCCGCGCTATTGAAGAGGGGCTTGACAGCGAACCCGTCTCTCGCGATGAAGTGTTTACAATTCTTGAGGGCGCATAGTGAAGGTTGCATTCAGGGAGAGCTTTGCTAAAGATTTGAAAGGCGTTAAAGAAAGGGGTCTCTTGCGGCGAGTCCAAGAGACAATTGAAGACATTGAGGGGGCTGATTCATTGGCGAAACTATCAAATCTGAAGAAGCTAAAAGGCGACGGGAATTATTTTCGTGTGAGAGTAGGTGATTATCGGGTTGGCATTGCGCTTGAGGATGACACGATTATCTTCGTCCGTTTCCTCAATCGAAAAGACATCTACAAGCATTTTCCCTAATCGAACGGCGAAATCCAATAACTCACTCAACCCGCCGCCTCGACAGCATTCTTTTCATGATGCTTCCTCGGATATAGATTGAATACCACCCGCTTTCAGATACGTTTGACGACCCGGATCATTCTGCCGACGGGCGACGGTTTCTGATTATCGGGCATTCTGAAAAGGGTAAATTGCTGTTTGTCTCGCATACGGACGACGGCGAAACAGTCCGAATAATCAGCGCGAGAGAACCGACGCGCGCGGAACGAGAAGCATATGAACAAGAATAAAATTAAGAATACGGAAGACGAGATGCGTCCCGAATACGACCTTTCACAGCTAAAGGGCAGAGTGCGCGGCAAGTATGTCGAGCGTTATCGGGCAGGAACAAATCTAGTGTTGTTGGAGTCGGACGTGCAGGCGGCATTTCCCGACGCCGAAGCCGTAAATGAAGCGTTACGAATGCTCATGAAAGTTGCTCATCGCCAAGTTCAAAAACGCGTTTGAGGTGTTTGCGACGGAATGCCGAGCAGGTCATTTTGCGATTGGCGTGAGAATGAGCGTCATTTGAAGTGTAACTGCCTTCATCGGTGTTGAGAATTGTCCTATCCACGGTGAAAACGCACATATCAGGAGTGAAAGTGTGTTTATCCATGCTGAAAATGCGCGTATCATTGGCAAAAGTGCGCGCATCGGGCGTGTGAGCGGACTTATCATGGGTGAAAGTGCGCGCATCGGGCGTGAGAATTCATTTATCCGGTGTGTTAATTCACTTATCGGATGTGTGAATTCAGTTATCGGGTGTGCGAACCCGCTTATCAGAGGTGAGAATTGACTTATCAACAGTGAAAATGTGCTTATCCCGCCTGAGAATGCTTCCCTCCGTTGTGTGAACGCTCGTTTCCAATGCGAGAATGCGTCTTTCCATCATGAGAATGTCTGTTTCCAATGTGTGAATGCTTCTTTCCGGCGCGTGAATGCCTGTGGGCAGTGTGAGAATGTTCGTTTCCGGGGTGTGAATCTCCTTTTCCATAGTGAGAATGTCTCTTTCCATAGTGAGAATGCTTCTTTCCATGGTGAGAATGTCTCTTTCCATAGTGAGAATGTCTCTTTCCATAGTGAGAACGCCTCTTTCCAGTGTGAAAAGAGGCGTTTCCAGTGTAGGAATGAGTGTTTACAGGCTAAAAAGCACGTTTATGCTGAAAATGTACTGGAAACGTCCGCACAGTTGTTAGAAACGCCCGTGCAGTTTGTCGTAGGTGGTGGCGAGGTCTTCGGGGAGGACGCGCGCGTCGGCGACGGTGGTCATAAAGTTGGTGTCGCCCGTCCAGCGCGGCATGAGGTGGAGGTGTAGATGGTCGGCGACGCCCGCGCCAGCGGCCCGTCCGAGGTTCATGCCGAGGTTGAAACCGTGCGGGCCATAGACTTCGCGCAAGAGTCCCTGCGCGTGTTTTGCCAAGTCCATCAATTCGTCGGAAGATTCTTTGGGGAGGGCTGCGAAATCGGCGGTGTGCTCGTAGGGCACGATCATGAGATGGCCGCTGATGTAGGGGTAGCGATTGAGGACGACGAAATTATAACGGGCACGGTGGAGGATGAAAGTCTGCTCGTCCCTGTTGCGCGCGAGCATCGAGCAGAAGACGCAGGAATCAACGTCGCCGCCGTCGCTTTTCTCGCCGCTCGCGCCCTTGATGTAATCGCTTCGCCAAGGTGTGTAGAGCCTGTCCACTTCAATCTTCCCCGCGCGCTCCGGCCTCTTCCGCAGACCTACATCAAAGGCGGCAGATGTCCGCCGCCGCCGTCAAAGTCGCGCCTGATATCGTTGTCGAGTTCGCGCGATGCGGACTCCTCCGACGCGCCGTCAATCTGCGCGCCCGCTTCCTCGTTGATGAGTTCTTTGAGTTCCTTGCCCGGCTTAAAATAGGGCACGCGCTTGGCGGGGATGTCCACGGGGTCGCCTGTCTTCGGGTTGCGCCCGCGCCGCGCGCCGCGCTCGCGCACGCGGAAACTGCCGAAGCCGCGCAGTTCAATCTTCTCGCCCTGATTGAGCGTGTCAATGATGCTCTCGAAGACGATCTCGACCAGCCGCTCAGCGTCCTTCTTGGTCAACTCGGCGGCGCGCGCCACGTCTTCAACCAATTCTGCCTTTGTCATAGCGTGTCTCACCTCTTCCAAGCTCTCCGTCGTCAATGAATCTCGGTAACGTGCGGCGGGTCAAATTACTTACGGCGATAAACATCGGGCCTATTGGTAAAGTAGCAGAAACGTCGAACCTGTCGCAAGGTCTTGAAGGCCCGCGCGGGCAATGGTTTAGCCCGCGGCTCAAAGTCCCGGCGCAGTCCGGGCGCGAACCTTGCTCTCGTAATCCGAAAGCGACAAGAGAAAAGCCCCGCGCCGGACTTTCACTTGCGGCGCGGGGCTTTGATGGTGTGAACAGGCGTCGAAACCTATTGCTCTTCTTCCGGCTCGCTCGACCTCTTCGGGAAGAAGTCTGCCAGTTCGCCCAGACTTGCCATGCCGCCGCCCGCATCCGTCGAATACTGTTTCACGTCATGAGAAGACGGTTCGTCGTGCTTGGCGGCGCGCGCGGACAATCCGATCTTCTTCGAGTCGGCTTCGACGCGCAGGATGCGGAAGTCCATCTCCTGCCCGATCTGCGCAACGTCCTCAGGCTTTTCCACGCGCTCGTCCGATAGCTCCGAGACGTGACACAAACCTTCCAGCCCGTCGGCCAGTTCGACGAACGCGCCGAAGTTGGCGAAGCGCGTGATCTTGCCGTGCACGATGTCGCCCGGCTGGTGTTCGTTGATGAAGCGATCCCAAGCGCTCGGCTCCGTGTCCTTAATCGAGAGCGACAGGCGGCGATTCTCCGTGTCAATGTTCGTGATGACCGCGTCAATCTCCTGTCCCTTCTTCAGCAACTCGCCGGGGTGCTTGATGCGTTTGTTCCAAGAGATGTCCGAGACGTGAACGAGGCCGTCAACGCCCTCTTCGACCTCGATGAACGCGCCGAAGTCCGTCAGGTTGCGGACGCGCCCGGAGACGCGGTCGCCGACGTGGTAACGATCCCTGAGCGTCTCCCAAGGGTTGCTCTGCGTCTGCTTCATGCCGAGGCTGATGCGTCGCGCCTTCGGGTCAACGCCGAGCACCTCGACATCCACCGAGTCGCCGGGGTTGACCATCTTGCTCGGATGCTTCATCCGCTTTGACCAACTCATCTCGGAGACGTGGACGAGTCCTTCAACGCCCGCTTCGAGTTCGATGAACGCGCCGTAGTCGGTGACGCTCGCGATCTTGCCTTGCAAGCGCAGGTTGCGCGGGTAACGCTCCTCGACCGACTCCCAAGGGTCGGGCAAAAGTTGCTTGTAGCCGAGAGAGACGCGCTCGCGCTCGCGGTCGAACTTCAACACCTTGACCTGCACGTTATCGCCGACGTGGAAAAGCTCGCCCGGATTCTGCAAGCGTCCCCACGACATGTCGGTGACGTGTAGCAGACCGTCAATGCCGCCGAGGTCAACGAACGCGCCGTAGTCGGTCAAGTTCTTGATCTGCCCCTCGACGATGATGCCCTCTTCGAGATGATCGAGCGTCTCGCTCTTCTTGCCCTCGTTCGACTCTTCGAGCAGCGCCTTACGCGAGAGCACGACGTTCGAGCGTTTGCGGTTGAGCTTGATGACCTTCGCCTCGATCTCCTGATTGCGGAGCGATTCGAGATTGCGGATGGGTCGCACGTCAACCTGCGAGCCGGGCAGGAACGCGGCCACGCCGTCAACGTCCACGCGCAGACCGCCCTTGACGCGCTCGATGATGCGTCCCTTGACCGGCGTGCCGTCGCGATAGGCCGCGTCGAGATCGTCCCACGCGCGCATCCGCACCGCATCGGCGCGCGAAAGAATGGGGACGCCTTCCTGCGTCTCCATGTTCTTGATAAGCACCTCGACCTGATCGTCGCGCTTGACGGTTAGTTCGCCGTTCTCCATGAACTCTTCGGCGGGGACGAGTCCTTCCGACTTGTAGCCGAAATCAATGACGACGCCGCGGTCGGTGATGCCGACGACCCTGCCGCTCACGACTGAGCCTTCCTGAAAAGCGGCCTGCTCCTGCTCGTACTGGTCGAGCATCGCGCCGAAATCCATGTCGCCGCCGGAGGGCGCGTCTTCGTCATCATCTTGACCGGCATCGCCCCCATCGGGAGTGTCTTCAACAGAAGCAGCGGCGATGGGCGGCGGCGGTGCGTCAGCGGTGGGCGGCGTGTCGGTTGCCGCGGAAGTTCCAGTAGCGGCAGCAGACCCGGCGGTCGTCGTTGAAGCGGGCGCGGGCTGTTGATCGGCGGTCACGCCGTTGTCGTTCACTTCACTACGCTCCGTCGAGTCTTGTGACGCGACGCCCTGCTGCGCGCTCGGTTCGTTCGTGGGTTCGCCGATTGTCGGCTGGTTATCTTCAGTTGCCATGCAAACTCCTGTCGGACTCCTACTGAGATTTCGGCGCGTCGGAAAACAATTCGCGCGCTACCGGCTCAAGCGTTGATGCGCGGCGCTCTGGCGGGGGCTTAGAGGCCCGAGGCGCAGGCGAGCACTGCTGCTTGATTTGTAATTGGCTTGTGATGATTGACGGAAGCCGGAAGTTTTGAGGCGGGGGAATCAAGAGCCACGAAAGCTCAGTTAAAGAGGTCACCAAAAGTTTCTGTTTCCTCATGCCCGTGGATCACCCGCGTGATCCGCCAATCACCTTGCCATGTTTGCCAGGTAGGGACGCAATTTACACGTCCGAACAACCGCGTGTCAAGGCGATAACACACAGGAAGACGTGCGAAGGGCGAAATTGCAGGCACGCGTCGGCTTAATTCAAATGCGCCGATTAACCGGGCCACGCGGTTCTAACTTTCGCCCTTCGCACCTCTCATTATTTACTGACTCGCCGCCGCCGCACTCGCGTCGCGTCGCGCCACATAGACGCCTGCGGAGTGCGAGCCGATCAGGATGCGGTTCCGGTCGCGCGGGTCAAAGGCGAGCGCCCAGACGCGACGGCTCGGCAGCGGCGGGTCAACACGCTGCCACGTCTGCCCCGCGTCCGCGGAACGAAAGACTCCCCCGCCCTCGCTCGTCGAAAAGACGCGCCCGCCACGCTCGTAAGCGTTGCCGACATAAACCTCGTTCGGGTTCTCTTCGTTGACGAGAATGCTCGTGAAGCTGCCGAGCGGCAGGCCGCCGCCGCGACGCAGCCAACGCTCGCCGCCATCGTGCGAGATGTAGAGCGTCTGCGTCGTGCCGACATAGACGTTGGACGGGCGTTTCGGGTCTTGCTCGATGACGTTGATCGGAGCTTCCGCCGTGATGCCCTTCAACCCCTCCCACGTCTTGCAGCCGTCGCGCGTGACGAGCACGCCGGAGGTGGCCGTCCCGACGTAGATGGTCGCGGCGTTTTGCGCGGTCGTCGAGACACACAGCGTGCGTGCGTCGTACCCTTGCCCGTATGAAATCCTCTCCCAGCCATTCGACAGATCGTAACTACGGAAGAGTCCCGCGTTGGTCGCCGCGAGGATGCCCGGTTTGCCGTCGCGCTCGTCGTGGGTGTGGGCGAGAACGTTGATCGAGTCCGTCAGATAGACGGGAGCATTCTGCAAGGCGTCGGCGGTTGCGCCTGCCGACTGCATGCCTCCGCCGAGGCCGAGCGCGGTCAAGGTCGCGGTGTCGAGCTTGCCGGTCACGGGAATGCCCTTGTCGGCCTGAAATTTCCTGAGTACGGAGACGGTTCGCGTGCCCGCCACGCCGTCGGGCGCGCCCACATCGTACCCCGCGCCGTTCAAAGCCCCCTGCGCGAGTTTGACGTTCGCATCTGGCGTCACTTTGCGCACAGTGGCCTGACGGGCAGGAGGAGGCGCTGTCTCGTCACCGGCACGAGTTC
>JBAVPI010000065.1:0-3100 GCA_049692915.1 Pyrinomonadaceae bacterium | reverse complement strand
GGCGAGGCTTCTCAGGGCGGCATTTTAAGAGAAGTCGAAGCGGTCGGCGGGCGCGCGTTCGAGTTGAAGGATGAAAGCACGAGCGACTTGCTGCTCGTCGGTGACGACACGCGTTTAGTCGAGACAGCGCGCCTCTCGTCAAATTTCGCGTGGGCGTGGGCACGCTTTCACGCAGAGGGCGAAACGCCGCTGGAGTTCGTCCTCGTCGGCGGGAGTCAACTGTGGCTCGACGGCGAGAGAATTATTGACGCGGGCGCGTCGCGGATTGGCTACTGCGCTGTGCGGCGCACCGGCGATGCGTTGGAGGTCGAGACGGACGCCGAAGAATTTCTCGACATCGCGACGCACGGCGCGCGGCTGGTCGTGATTAACGACGAATCGTTCGCGTTGCGGCGCGGCGTGCGTGTGGCGAGCTTCCGTGACGGCGCGCTATGCGAAGAGATGGGTGGAGAGGAGCGCGTGGCCGCGGACGTGTCGGCGTGAGCGCGCCGCAGGGCGTGGCCGACGACGGCGTGGCGCATGTGAGATTTTATGTGCGGGATTAACGGGATCGCATTTTCGAGTCGGTCGGGGCGCGCGGCTGAGGCGGGCGAGGTGGAGCGCATGCGCGACTGCCTACGTCATCGCGGGCCGGACGATGCGGGTCTGTTCTTGGACGGCCCCGTCGGACTCGGCCACCGCCGCCTGAGCATCGTTGATGTCGCTTCGGGCCACCAGCCGATGACGAACGAAGACGATTCGCTCTTCATCACTTACAACGGCGAGATTTATAACCACGCGGATTTTCGCGACGAGTTGGAGGCGAAGGGCCATCGCTATCGCACGCATTGCGACACGGAGACGATTCTTCACCTGTATGAAGAGCACGGCGCGGGCGCGGTCAAACTCATGCGCGGCATGTTCGCCTTTGCCATCTGGGACAGGAATCGGCGCGAACTCTTCATCGCGCGCGACCGCCTCGGCGTCAAGCCGCTTTACTACGTTCACGACGCGGACGGCTCGCTCTATTTCGCTTCGGAGATCAAGTCGCTGCTGGCCGCGCGCGCCGTCCGCGCCGAACTCAACTTCGCGGCGCTGCCCGACTACCTAGCCAATCACGCGACTTCCGGCGAAGAGACTTTGTTCAAGGGAGTCAGGCGGCTGATGCCCGGCCACACACTGCTGTGGCGCGACGGCACAATCAAGATTGAAAAATACTGGGACGTGAGTTTCGCGGGCGATGGGGATGAAGCGGGAGACCGTGGAGCGCCACGCAGCGACGGTGATTACGTCGCCGAATGGTCGGAGCTTTTCCGCACCTCGGTGCGCCTGCGTCTGATGGCCGACGTGCCGCTCGGCATGTTCCTGTCAGGCGGCATTGATTCGTCCGCCATCGCCGCCGTGATGAGCGGGATGGTGGATGCGCCCGTCAAAACTTTCTCCGTCGCCTTCGCCGAACGCGAGGCCAACGAACTCTCATACGCGCGTCTCGCCGCACGCGCCTTCAAGACGGAACATCACGAAATCGTCGTCAGCCCCGAACAGTTTTTCGAGGCGCTGCCGCAACTCGTCTGGCACGAAGACGAGCCGCTCGCGCATCCCAGCAGCGTCGCGCTCTACTTCGTCTCGCGGCTCGCGGCAGAGCACGTCAAGGTAGTTCTGACTGGTGAGGGCAGCGACGAAATGATGGCCGGCTACGAGCGTTATCGCAAGACCATCTACAATCTCGCGCTCGGCTCCGGCTACGGAACGCTGACGAATGACGGCCTGCGCCGCTTCGTGCGCCGCCGCATCGAATCGCTGCCCGCCTCGTCGAAATTAAGGCAGAAACTCTCGCGCACGTTCCTCACGCTCGCGCCCGACATCGAGAGCATCTACTTCGACAACTTCGCGGTCTTCCCGCGACGGATGCAGCGCGAACTGCTGACGGCGGACGCGAAAGATCGTGCGGGCACGCTCGACCCGTACGCGAGCGTCAGCGGTTATCTCGCGACGACCGATGCCACGAGTTTGCTCAACCGTCTGCTCTACGCGGACACGAAAACTTACCTTCAAGAGTTGCTCATGAAGCAGGATCAGATGAGCATGGCCGCATCCATCGAGAGCCGCGTGCCGTTCCTCGATCACAAGCTCGTGGAGTTCACGGCGCGGCTGCCGGAGCGTATGAAGCTGCGCGGTTGGACGACGAAGTACATCCTGCGACAAAGCATGAAGGGGGTGCTGCCGGAACAGATTTTGCGGCGACCGAAGATGGGATTTCCCGTGCCCGTCGGCGCGTGGTTTCGCGGGCCGTTCCGTCACGTCGTGGACGAATACGTGCTCGGCGAGCGTGCGGCCTCGCGCGGAATTTTCGACACGGATTTCGTGCGCGGGCTGGTCGAGCGCCACGTTTCGGGCGGCGAGGATCACACGGAACGCCTGTGGGCGCTCGTCAACGTCGAGATGTGGCTGCGCCGGTTCATGGACGAAGAGAGCGCGGACGTTTCGCCTCATGCGCGGGGCGAAGTCGTGGCGGTTTAGCGCACACGGAAAATTAAGAAAGAGCTTTCGTCAATCTTGAAAATACTCTGGCTCAAAACCGAACCTCTGCACCCCGTTGATAAAGGCGGGAAGATTCGCACGTACAACATGCTCCGCGAGTTGAAGCGCGAGCATGAGGTGACGTACCTGACGCTCGACGACGGCACGGCGTCCGCCGATGCACGCGAGCGCGCGACGGAGTACTGCGATGAACTCGTCTGCGTGCCTCATCAAACGCGCGCGAAATTCTCGCCGGGCTTTTACGTTGACCTCGCGGCGAATCTCGCGTCGCCGCTGCCCTACGCGATTAAGAAATACGAATCAAGCGGGATGCGCCGCGAGATCGTCGAGCGCACACGCGCGGGTCGCTTCGATGTCGTCGTCTGCGACTTCCTGACGCCGAGCATCAATGTGCCGGATGGTGAGTTGAATGCCGCGACACTTCTATTTCAACACAACGTCGAGGCGATGATCTGGAAACGGCATTACGAGGTGCAGGCGAATCCGCTCAAGAAGGCTTATCTCTACGACCAGTGGCGCAAGACGCGCCGGTTCGAGCGCAGGGAGTGCCGCCGCTTCGATTACGTCGCCGCCGTCTCGC
>JBAVPI010000064.1:0-2095 GCA_049692915.1 Pyrinomonadaceae bacterium | reverse complement strand
ATCTTCGTGCGCGGCAGCTTCAGTCCTGATGCGAGGCACCCTTCGCTACCGAGATTACGCTGGAAGCCATGGCCCCGAGGCTTCCCAGACCCGGCTGAAATCTTCATTTCTAGCGGCGGCCAACGCTGGCGGCATGAGGAACGCCTGTAACGCTTCCGCCACCTCGGCCAAGGATATTCTCTCCGCTTCTATATGCCCCTTACGGAGGAATCCGTTCCACTGCGCAATCTTTTCGGCGTTCTCGTAGAACGTCGGCCTCAGCGCCGACGGAGGGTCTGTTGGTACCGGAGTCTCCCGCCTCTCGAAGGTGGCTTTGATGGAGCGACATAGTGTCGCTCCGTCGAAGGCGAAACGCCTGCTCAGCTCCCACAGGTCATAGAAGTCCTTCATCCTCGTGTTCAGCATGCCGAGCTTGACCATCGCCTCGAACTTCTCGGCGACGCTAGTCTCGCGCGCGTAGGCCTTCAGCCTCGGCGCCGGGAAGTCGAGCAGCACGGGGAACTCGACCTCCTCTGGCCCGGGCACCACCGCGTCGCCGAATCCGACGTCCACCTGCACGGGGATACGCGCCCGGGCCAGCATGGCCACGAGGTGGAGCCTCACTCCCTCGTACTCCTCGTCGTCCTTGATCCTCTCGCCCCGCACGGACTCTTCCGGAAAGGTGAGCCCATCGGCCTCCACCTCCGCTCCACAGATCTCGCGGAAGGCCTGCTCCAGGAGACGTATGTCAGGCTCGCCGCGGCCGAGCAGGTCGAGGTCGCGCGTGGGCCGGTGCGGCGCGCCCGTCCAGTAGGAGAATAGGAGCGCGCCCTTAAGGATAAACTGTTCGCGGTGATCGGAGACGCTCAGTCGGTAAAGCAGCCGCTCGCGCGCGTACCGCGACAACATCTGCCCGAACTCCTCCCTGCGCTCGCGCGCTAGGTTCGCCAAGCGGGCGCGCACCGAAGCCGCCAGATTCTTTACGTCGCCCCGCGTCATACGAGCGACTCCAGGTAGGGGCGCATCACGCGCGCGACGCGGCAAACCTCAGCGTAACGCCAGAGATCGTCTGCCGTGGCGAGCCTCTTCCGCCAGCAGTCGCGCAGCGCCTCGAGCGCCACGTCGAGCCCGATCTTGTTCCGGTACTTGAAGCAGTCGGCTACTGTCTTGGGGGGGCTGTAAACCTTAACGCTCACACCCTCGACCTTATGTTCCACGACACCGGCCGTGAGCGCCTCCCCCGAGAATCGCACGATCCTGAGCGGGATGATCTCCTCTTTAGGGCGGCGCGCCTTCACGTCGATGGCCATCCAGACTTCGAAAGGTGCCTGCGTCGTCAGGTCATGAAAGCGGAGGGCGGAGAGCAGGCAGACCACCCCGCGTGGCACCCGCAGCGCGGCCTCGGCCAGCGTGTGGTGTTCGGTCAGGTCAGCTCCGGGGAGCGCGTAAAGCCCGCGCCCAACCCGCTCTAGCTTCTCTTTGCGGTACAGGCGCCAGAGGTAATCGGTAGGGAGGTCAGCCCGCGCTAGGTCGCGCGGACGCAGCACGCCCCTCACCTTGGCTAGGTCGAGCACCTTCGCTTCCGCAGTTCGCGTCACACTCTACTCCTTCAATGAAACGTCGGTGGAAATGCAAAACTACCGACGTTTCATTGAGAAGCATTGTACTGCAAAAGCGGTTAGAAAAGACAGTAAATAGGCCGGTGATAGAGGTTGAGGTTCGCGCGACCCGGATCAAGGCATGAGCTGTGGCTGGGTACACAGGACATGGTTATGGGTTGAGATAGTGAGAAAGAGCTCGCCAGCAATGCTTCAGAAAGTAGGCCAAACGAAACTGTGTGCCGACCCCGTGTAGAAGCTGGTGTGTAACCAATCCAGATCCGACTTCCACCGGCCGAGGGGACTCTCTAGCGATTCGTCGGTCTTACCTCGATTTAGGCGGATGAGGAAGGCGATGTGATCGGCCACGGCCTTCAGCCCTAGGCCATCTCGGAGGTTCTCTAAATTCTGTGTAAGTGGCGATAATCAACCATTCAGTCTCGAAAGGAGATTTGATTATGCCACCGATTCGACCCGAACTGCTCGATGAGCTGCTGAAAGACTACCGGAAGCCCGAT
>JBAVPI010000063.1:0-2143 GCA_049692915.1 Pyrinomonadaceae bacterium | reverse complement strand
CGTTAACTCAGTGGATAGAGCGGCCAGTCGTGCCGTCCGCCGTGCCGCTTGCCGCGCCGCCGTCACGCGCGCTCGAACGAAACGCTCGCGCAGAGACATCGAGCAAGCCCCCCACAAGAACCACTTTACCGCCGCCGCCACTACGTCGTACCGGCGGCGAGACTTCAAACACACTCTATCAAACAGCTATGCCCAAGAAACCTATACGCAGACCTTCACCGAATCCACCCGCCCCGCGCGAAACCCTGTTCGGCGAGATTACGCCGAAGGATGAGTTGAGCCTCGGCAAACCCGGCGAAACGTTCGAGGACATTCGCAACGACATCGGCGAGTGCGTCCGCTGCCCGCTCCACGAGGGGCGAACGAAGATCGTCCACACGGAGGGCGAACAACGTGCGCGCCTGATGTTCGTCGGCGAAGCTCCGGGCGCTGATGAAGACGCATCGGGCCGTCCCTTCGTCGGGCGCGCGGGCCAGTTGCTCAACAAGATCATCGAGGCCATCGGCCTCAAGCGCGAAGACGTTTTAATCGGCAACGTCAACCGCTGTCGCCCGCCCGGTAATCGCACCCCGACGAGCGAGGAAGCCGCGACGTGCAAGCCCTTCCTGTTGCGCGAAATCAACATCGCGCGTCCCGACGTGATCATCGTTCTCGGCAACACGGCGATGAAGAATCTGCTCGACACGAAAGAGGGCATCACACGCTTGCGCGGCAATTTTCAGGACTACAAAGGCATCAAGGTGATGCCCACGTTTCACCCCGCATATCTCCTGCGCGACCCGTCGAAGAAACGCGAAGTCTGGGACGACATGAAGAAAGTGCGCGATTATTTGAGCGAAGCGAAGGAGAGCCGCGCCGAATAATCCGCCGGGGGCCACATATGCAGGATTCCCTCTTTCTCGATTCCGAGCAGCCCGACTCCAACGAGACGCTCGATGAGATCAACTCCGAACTCTTGCAGCGTGCGTCGCAGATGCCGCAACTCAAGGAGCGCATCTTCATCTTCGGCGACGGGCAGACGGGCGCATCCGTCGCCGTCGTCGGCGAATCGCCGGGGCCGCCCGACATCGAGAGCGGCAAGCCTTTCATGGGGCCTGCGGGCCTCATGCTCGAACGCATACTGGCGAGCATCGGCCTCGCGCGCCGCGACTGTTATCTCACCAACACAGTCAAAATCATCTCCAACAGCGACGAGATGACGCCCGACCTGCTCACGTTCTTCACGCCGTACCTGCAACGCGAACTGCTCGTCGTGCGCCCGCGCGTCGTCATCTCGTTCGGCAACACGCCGACGCGCGCACTGCTGCGCACGAAGAAGCCCATCTCGCAGTTGCGCGGCGAGTTTCACGACTACTACGGCATGCAACTGATGCCGACCTTCAACCCCGCCTATCTGCTCCGCGACCCGACGAAGAAGCGCGAGGTGTGGGACGACATGAAGAAGGTGCGCGCCCTGCTCGCCTCCTGAAACAGACGCCCCGGCCCTCGCCGGTTGAATCGAATTTCCCTTCAACTTTCTCGCATTGCTATTGACAGTTCTTAAGGGACAAGTGTTTACTGTCGCCGCGTTTCTTAGCCTTCGGATTTAGACCACTTTCGCGAGCACGCCTTGACCCAAACTCTGAACGCGCAGCATCAATCCAATTTAGAGTTGTGAGCACCATCGCCTGACCGGAGAGCCATCATGCGCCATGTCCCGCCGGAACGTTCGCGCACGGGCGCGGCGGTACGGCGTCATTGTTACTTGAATCCCTCGCTTCCCCCGACACAAAGGAAGAAAGATGAAGCCAAAACAGAAGTTGCAAACTCTTGTCACCTTGCTGGCCGTCGCCGCCTGCGGAGTCGTCTGCCTGTTAACTCCGACGAGCCACGCCCAGCTACCCGATAAAACCGTTACCCCCAACACCTCGAACACAGGCATCAACAAGTCTCTGGCCCAGCAGGTCGGCGCGGGACGCGGCAACGTCACGACGCCCGACTCATCGCTCTTTATCATCGGACGCGACCCGTTCCGCGCCGTCCGACGCGGGCGACAGCTTTTCCAGCGCAAGTTCACGAGATTGCAAGGCATCGGCCCTCTGACCGGCGACGGCATCGGCAACATCGAAACGAATCTCGCCATCGGCGCGGGACTGTCCGACAG
>JBAVPI010000062.1:0-2511 GCA_049692915.1 Pyrinomonadaceae bacterium | reverse complement strand
TCCCTGTGCTTCTGCCAGAACGAACGCCTGTCGCCGTAACTGTAGTAAGAACGGGTCGGATATGCGTTGCGGCGGTAGGCCGCCTGCGTGTTCCCGGAAGCGTACCGGCGCGACGCGACGGCCCTGTGCTGCCTGTGATACTTGCACGCGAACGCCGGGACGGACGCGCCCGCGAACATGAACAGGCACAATGCAATCATCAACAACTTCTTCATGCTTTCCCTCCAATGATGTGTGGTCTGACGTAACAAAGGGAGAGTCCGACAATTTTGTACTGTGGTTGCAGCAATGAGCATACCACCCGCCGCCGCCCTACCCCGCGCACACGCTATCCTGTTGACCCATCACAGATTCAACAGCACACCGGCAGAGACTGGCGGCGGGCGTTCGACGCCCCGGCATACAATTTGGTTTTTTGTTGCGCGGTATGGTGTACGGCCAGAGGTTCGCGCTCGCACACGAGTCCGCGCTGCCGCTTGCGCAGCATCATGCATTACAATGTCGCGGCGCATCGGACAAGGGCGGTCGGAAATCACACGTCAACGAGATCGGGAGATTAATGAGCAACACTTTCAACTGCCCTGCCTGCGGTGCGCCGCTGGAGTACGAAGACGCAGGCGACCGGGCGACCGTGCGCTGCCCTTTTTGCAACAACTCCGTTATCGTGCCGGAAGCGATGCGCAGGCGCGCGCCGGGTCAAGATTACCGGGATGGTTCTGCGGGGCGCAGTGCTTCTTCCAAGTCGCTTCTTGCGCTCTTCGTCGTCATCGTCGTTGTCGTCGCGATGTTCGGAATCGTCTTCACACTGACGAAAATTCTTTCATCGTCTCCGACGAACATCGCGCAACACCCCGCGCCGCCGCCGCCCCCGTTCCCCACAATACCGAAGGGCAAGGACGACGTGCCGACGCCGGGCTACGCGACCCTCGCACTCAAGTTCGGGAGCGAAGGCACAGGGCCGGGATTCTTCAACGATTCGCGCAGCATCGCGCTCGACGGCGAAGGCCGCATCTACGTCGGCGACTACACGGGAGGGCGCGTGCAGGTCTTCGATGCGACGGGCAAGTTCATCACGCAATGGATGTGCGATCCGAAGATGCCTCTGCGCGCGCTGGCGGCTGATCGTCGCGGCAACGTCTATGTCGTGCAGAGCGGACTCATTCAACGTTATGAGGGTGTGACCGGCAAACAACTCGGCAAGTTGCAGTACGCGGGCGGATGGGGATTCGACGACGTGACCCCGACGGCGGACGGCGGACTGGTCACCGCATGGTATAAGGCGAGCGACGACATCGTGCGCTTCAATTCCGACGGGGCGGTCACGAAAGTCATGCGCGCCGCCATCAGCGGGCAGACCGACAGCAGCGAACTCGACATGCGCGTCGCCGTTGACGGCCTCGGCAATATCTACGCGCTCGGCACTTTCAACAAAGCCGTCCTCAAGTTCACGCCCGAAGGCAAGTACGTCAACAAGTTCGGCGGCAGCGGCGATCAGCCCGGACAGTTCCATGCGCCCCAAGCCATCGCCGTTGACAAACAGGGCCGCATCTACGTCAGCGACATCAACGGCATACAGGTCTTCGACTCCGGAGGTCGCCACATCACGACTTTCAAAGCCGACGGCTTTGCGTTCGGCATGATCTTCAACGACCGCAACGAACTGTTCATTGCCGCGCGCACGCAGGTGCTCAAGTACACGCTCAACAAACCGTAACGGGCGCTTTTGTGGGGCGCGAATCGGGGCTGGTACAATTTCAGCACGATTAGTTCTTAAACATCTTTCGTCGGGGATTCACAAAGTCAGACATGCTCGTACTCGGAATCGAAAGCTCATGCGACGAGACGGCGGCGTCGGTCGTGCGCGACGGGCGCGAGATCGTCTCGTCCGTCATCTCTTCGCAGATCGAGACGCACAAACGCTTCGGCGGCGTCGTGCCGGAACTCGCTTCGCGCGAGCATCTCGACAAAATCGTGCCCGTCGTCGAGGAAGCGCTGGAACGCGCCGGTGTTGCGGCCAGAGACGTGGACGGCATCGCCGTGACGCAGGGGCCGGGACTCGTCGGCTCGCTTCTCGTCGGCATCTCTTACGCGAAGGGGATGGCCTACGCGCTCTCGAAGCCGCTCGTCGGCGTCAACCACATCGAGGGACACGTTTACTCCGTCGTCTTCGACAACCCGCCGATCCGTTATCCGGCCTTTGCGCTCATCGTGTCGGGCGGACATACGAATCTCTTTCTCGTGCCCTCGCCCGGCAAGTACAAAGTGCTGGCGCGGACGCGCGACGACGCGGCGGGCGAGGCGTTCGACAAGGTGGCGAAGATGCTCGGACTCGGTTATCCGGGCGGCCCCATCATCGAAAAACTAGCGCGTGAAGGCGACCCGCGCGCCGTCCGTTTCAGCATTCCGCGGATGGGCGACGGGCGGCCAGACTTCAGCTTCAGCGGCTTGAAGACCGCCGTCTCAAAGCACGTGCGCGAGACCGGCTTGCAGCCCGTCGCCGAAGGCGCGGAG
>JBAVPI010000061.1:0-6334 GCA_049692915.1 Pyrinomonadaceae bacterium | reverse complement strand
AACTCAGCCCCGCCGTATAGACTTCGCCCTCCGGCCCGACGAATGTTTCCTCACTCTGGTTGAGGAGTGGGATGACGATGCTCACGTAAGTCTGATTCCGTGCGCGGTCGTATCTCTTTGTGATGGTCGGAGCGGGCGCTTGCTTCTTCTCCTGTTTCTTGAGTGTGGGAGCCGTGGTTTGACCGACTCTCACCTGCGAAGACGAGTCGGAGTTGATGGTGGACGGGGCCGGAGAGACTGACAGACAGACGATGAAGGTGGTGAATCCAACAAGGCGCATCGTAACTCCCTTCGAGCCGGGGTAAGAACTGTTTTTATATCACACCGCGCCCGCGCGCGGTTCTTTCGCGCGACATTATCTTAGCGCGGCGGTTTGCCGCTCCGGAGCGCCGGATGATATTAGTTTTCTGCGTCTGTTCTGTCATACTATCTTTGACTTGTCAGCGGATTAAATAAATCAACAGAGATGTGAACACGGCCTATGAGCAAAAAAAATCCGCTCGTTGAACCAGCGGGCGACAATACCGATTCATCCAGAATGGCGACCGGCATCGAGGGTTTGGACGATATTCTGCAAGGCGGTTTTCCGGTGAATCGCATCTACCTTGTAGAAGGAGAGCCGGGTGCAGGCAAGACGACGCTCGCCCTGCAATTCCTGATGGAAGGCGTGCGGGCCGGTGAGGCCGGTCTCTATGTCACGCTTTCGGAAACCAAAGAAGAGTTGGAGGCTTCTGCCTGCTCACACGGTTGGACGCTTGACGGCATCAACATTCACGAACTCGCCCCCGCCGGAGACACGCTCAAGCCGGAATCGCAGTACACCATTTTTCACCCGTCGGAGATAGAGTTGAGCGAGACGACCAACGCCGTCTTGAAAGAGGTCGAGCGCATCAAGCCCAAGCGCGTCGTCTTCGATTCGCTCTCCGAGATGAGACTGCTGGCGCATGATCCGTTGCGCTATCGTCGGCAGATACTGGCGCTCAAGCAATACTTCATCGGGCGACACTGCACGGTGATACTTTTAGATGACAAGACTTCCGCCGCCCACGATTTGCAGTTGCAATCAATCGTCCACGGCGTGCTCTCTCTGGAACATCTCGCGCCGGAGTATGGCACCGAGCGAAGGCGTCTGCGCGTCATTAAGCTGCGCGGCTCGCGCTATCGCGGCGGCTATCACGACTTCAACATAGAGACCGGCGGAGTGGTTGTCTTTCCCCGACTTATCGCCGCCGAACACCGGCAGGATTTCGTGAAAGGCAATGCCACGAGTGATGTGCCCGAACTTGATTCCCTGCTCGGCGGCGGACTCGCGCGTGGTTCGAGCACGCTGATTATCGGGCCGGCGGGCAGCGGCAAATCAACACTCGGCGCGCAGTTTGCCACAGCCGCGGCAACGCGTGGTGAAAAGTCCGCCGTCTTCATCTTCGACGAAATCGTCGAAACCTATATCGGTAGAGCCGCCGGCATCGGCGCTAATATACAGAGTCATCTGGACGATAATCTGATCACGTTGAAGCAGATTGACCCCGCCGAACTTACGCCCGGCGAGTTCGCTGCCGGGGTTCTGCGCGCCGTCGATCAAGACGGCGCACGCATTGTCATCATTGATAGCTTGAATGGTTATTTGAACGCGATGCCGGAAGAGCATTTTCTGACGATTCAGATGCACGAACTGCTGACGTTTCTTAACCAGCGCGGCGTCGTGACGATACTCGTCATGGCGCAACACGGCTTTCTGGGCACGATGGCATCGCCGGTGGATGTTAGTTATCTGGCCGATACCGTGTTGATGCTACGTTATTTCGAGGCCGAAGGGGCGGTGCATCGCGCCGTCTCAGTCATCAAAAAGCGCACCGGCGCACACGAGAACACGATTCGCGAGATGAAAATCACGTCACACGGCATTCACGTCGGCGAGCCTTTGAAGCAATTTCGCGGCGTGCTCACCGGAGTTCCAACCTATGGCGGGATGAAGAATATGTTGGTTGAAGAGTCCGATCAAAATGGCTGAGACTCAAGACAATCGGGATGAGAGAATACTGATTCTCGCGCCCATCGGCAAAGACGCGACGATGGCCGCGCAACATCTTCAGGCAGCGGGTCTGCGCGCGGAGGCGTGCGATGGCGTCGAAGAGGTTTGCGAAAAGATGCGCGAAGGCGCGGGGGTGATTTTCCTCACCGGCGAGGCGCTGACGTTTGAAGCTATGCGATATCTGGCCGAAGCGGTCGCGCAGCAACCGGCATGGTCGGATATCCCGCTCGTCGTCTTAACGAGCGGCGGCGCGGAAACACCGGACAACAACGAATTGATGGGGGATTTAGTCAAAACGTGCAACGTGACCCTCATCGAACGACCCGTGCGCCTGATGACCTTGTTGAGCGCCGTCAACTCTGCCCTCAGAGCACGCCAACGCCAGTACGACCTGAGGAAATATCTCTTGTCGGAGGAGCGCACGCGCGAGGCTCTGGAGCGGAGCGAGGAGAAGTATCGCAGCCTTTTGGAGAATGCCAACGACATCATCTATTCGCATGACCTCGCGGGCAACTACCTGACGATCAACCGCGCGTGCGAAGTGGTCACGGGATACACGCGCGATGAGATACTCGGCGGCTTAAACATCGCGCAGGTGGTTGTCCCGGAGCAACTCGAACTTGCGAAGAGGATGACCGAGCTTAAACTGCGCGACCCTTCGCCGACCCTCTATGAGATCGACATCAACACGAAACGCGGTCGGAGGCTGACGCTCGAAGTCAGCACCAGAGTCTCGCAGCGTCCGGGTCATGAGCCGATTATCGAGGGCATTGCCCGCGACATCACCGAGCGCAAACACGCCGAAGAAGCGGTGCGGGAAAGCGAGCAGCAGTTGCGCACTCTCGCCAACGCCGTCCCATTGCTCACGTGGATGGCCGAACCGGACGGGAATATTTTCTGGTACAACCAGCGTTGGTACGACTATACGGGCACGACGCCCCGCGAGATGCAGGGGTGGGGCTGGCAGTCCGTCCATGACCCCGAAGTTCTGCCGCACGTTCTCGAACGCTGGCGCGCATCCGTCGCGAGCGGTGAGCCGTTCGAGATGGAGTTCCCGCTAAAATCCGCGGGCGGTGACTTTCGCTCCTTCCTGACGCGCGTGACGCCGCTGCGCGACGAAGAGGGGCGCGTCGTGCGTTGGTTCGGAACGAACACGGACGTTGAAGAATTGCGACGCGCATTGAAACAGGCTGAAGATGCTAATCGCATGAAGGACGAATTTCTCGCCACGCTCTCACACGAACTGCGCACGCCTCTGACTTCGATTCTGGGCTGGGCGCGCATGTTGAGCAGCGGGCGACTCGCCGAAGCCGATACGGGACGCGCGCTGGAGACGATTGAGCGCAACGCAATCGCGCAGTCGCAACTCATCGAAGACATCCTCGACGTGTCGCGCGTCATTACCGGCAAACTCCGGCTTGAGGTGCAGACGGTTAATCTCACGTCCGTCATTCAATCATCGGTTGATGCCGTGCTCCCGGCGGCTGAAGCGAAAGGCATTCGTCTTCAGCGTGTTCTCGATTCGGGCGCGAGCATGGTTTCAGGCGACCCCGCACGCTTGCAGCAGGTTATCTGGAATCTGCTCTCGAACGCCATCAAGTTCACGCCGAAGGACGGGCGCGTCCAAGTTAAGCTTGAGCGCATCAATTCGCACGTCGAGATCGTCGTCGCGGACAACGGGCAGGGCATCAACCCGGACGTTTTACCGTTTATCTTTGAACGCTTTCGTCAAGCCGACTCGACGACGACGCGCTCGCACGGCGGACTCGGTTTGGGCCTTGCCATTGTGCGTCATTTAGTTGAGATGCACGGCGGCACAGTTGAAGTTGAAAGCTTTGGAGAAGGTCATGGCTCGACCTTCACCGTCAAACTTCCACTGGTTGTGGTGCGCTCGTTTAATGTAGGCCGCGCCGGTGATGCCGAACGGGTGCATCCGACGGCAAGCAACGGCTCGCATTTCAACTGCCCGCCCGAACTCGATGGATTGCGCCTGCTGGTTGTTGACGACGAAGAAGACACGCGCATCTTGCTCAAGATGGTGCTTGAAAAGTGCGGCGCTTCCGTCACGACGGCATCATCGGCGCGCGAGGCTCTCGCCGCGCTCAAGGAATTGCGGCCCCACGTACTCATCAGCGATCTTGGAATGCCCGAAGAGGATGGCTACGCTTTGATTAAAAAGGTACGCGCGCTGCCGGAGGAAGATGGCGGGCAGACGCCGTCGGCTGCGCTCACCGCCTATGCCAGAGTGGAAGATCGAATGAAGGTGCTGCGCTCCGGCTTTCAGATACACATCACGAAACCCGTCGAGCCGGGAGAGTTGGTCGCAGTGGTCGCAAATCTCGCCGGACGAATCTCGATGTAACCAAGTCAATGACCGTTGCTAACCGCTCTCGCTCAGGCTCCTTGAGCCGGGGCGGTCTGTTTTTATAGCGACTAGGATGAACCGTGTGAATGTGAAATCGAGTGTGGAATCAGAGAGAAAAAGCCGCCCGGAGAGCAGCCCTAAATCGTTGAAAGTACTGGTAGCGGGGGGGAGACTCGAACTCCCGACAATATATGTTCAGGACTTATAACTCATTTCTTGTTTATAAAACCCGCTCGACGTATAATTTAACTCATGCCACTAAAGGATAAAGAGAAAAGACGAGAGTATCAACGAGAATATATGCGCAAGTGGTATCAAAACAACAAAGCCACTCATATCGCATACGTGAGGAATAGAGATAAGAAAATCAAGACTTGGCTAAAGGAATATAAGCAATCCCTAAAGTGTGAGGACTGTGGAGAGAACCATCCTGCATGTTTGGACTTTCACCATAGAGACCCTAGCGAGAAGAAGTTCTCTATTGGCGGATTGAAGGACTATCTAAGCATGAAGTTACTGCAAAGCGAAATCGCTAAGTGTCACGTGCTATGCTCGAATTGCCACCGCAAAAGGCATTGGAATGAGCGAAACGCTTAATGCAATGTCAGCATTATACCTGTAATAAAAAATAGCAGCAGCGCTAGGAGTAGGTTCGCTGCTGCTATTTACTTTGGCTGATAGCGGGGGCGTGGCTCGAACACGCGACCTTGGGGTTATGAATCCCACGCTCTAACCGGCTGAGCTACCCCGCCAAGGGGTTGAGTTAAGGTAGTGATTATAGGGATGAGGGCTGAAAGGTCAAGCGTGTGTTTCCGGTGCGGGGAACATTGATTGCGGGGCTGTGGCGTGGCGGGTATCATGATGTCGTTTTGCATTAACCGAAGAGAGTTTTGCAGGCGTGCAGGAAAGTGAAGGGTGGACATGACGAGTCTCACACACCGTCCGAGACGACTCCGCCGGAGCGCGGGTTTGCGCGCGCTGGTTCGTGAATCGCGCCTGACGCGGGAGAATCTGGTGCTCCCTTTTTTCGCCTGCGCGGGCGCGGGGGTGCGCCGCGAAGTGGCTTCCATGCCGGGAGTTTTCAACCTCTCGACGGACGAGATGGCGCGCGAGGCGGCGGCGGCCTTCGACGTGGGCGTGCCCGCCGTTCTTCTATTCGGGCTGCCGGAGTCGAAGGACGAGACGGGGTCGGGCGCTTATGCACGCGGCGGCATCGTGCAGGAAGCGATTCGCGCGACGCGACGCGCCGCGCCGGAGTTGGTGATCGTCGCCGACACGTGCCTGTGCGAGTACACGTCGCATGGTCACTGCGGCGTGGTGCGCGGGGGCGAAGTCTTAAACGACGAGTCGTTGGAGCTACTGGCGCGCACCGCCGTCAGTCAGGCCGAGGCGGGGGCCGACATCGTCGCGCCGTCGGCGATGATGGACGGACAGGTGGGAGCAATTCGCGAGGCGCTCGACGCGGCTGGCTTCGAGCACGTCTCGATCATGTCTTACGCCGTCAAATACGCGTCGGCTTTTTACGGGCCGTTTCGCGACGCGGCGGGCAGCGCCCCGGCCTTCGGCGACCGGCGCGCTTATCAGATGGACACGCCGAACGCACGAGAGGCGATGCGCGAAGCCGAGTTGGACGTGATGGAGGGAGCGGACGTGTTGATGGTCAAGCCCGCGACCGTCTATCTGGACGTGTTGCGGATGGTGCGCGAGCGTTTCGATCTGCCGCTCGCGGCCTATCACGTCTCCGGCGAGTACGCGATGATCAAGGCGGCTGCGGAGCGCGGCTGGATAGACGAGAAGCGCGTGATGATGGAGACGCTGACGAGCATCAAGCGCGCGGGCGCTGACATCATCATCACGTATTACGCGAGGGAAGCCGCGCGCGAGTTACGTTGAAATAGTTACGTTGAAATGATGTGGCCCGCAAAAATGATGTGGGC
>JBAVPI010000060.1:0-6099 GCA_049692915.1 Pyrinomonadaceae bacterium | reverse complement strand
ATTGCCTGACCCGAACTGCACACCCAACGCCGGTACGGTGGCCCTGTCGGCCAACGCCACAGACCCGGACGGCGACACTCTGCTCTACACCTATTCGACCACTGGTGGCCGTGTGACCGGTGACGGGCCGAACGCTCAACTGGATTTGACGGGAGCGGCTCCGGGCACCTACACGGTGACGGTGGAAGTGGATGACGGCTGCGGCTGCATCGCCTTCAACTCGACGACCGTGACGGTCGAGCGTTGCAACTGTGTGGCGCCTGCGCCGCCTGCCTGCCCGACCATCAGCGTCAGTTGCCCTGATACGGGCACGGTGGGACAGCCCGTGACGTTCACGGCGAATGTCAGCGGCGGCGACTCGAACGTCACGCCGACGTTTAACTGGACGGTTTCAGCCGGCACGATCAGCAGCGGTCAGGGCACGTCCTCGATCACGGTTGACACGGCGGGCGTGGCCGGTGGTTCGACCATCACGGCGACGGTTGACGTGGGCGGCTACGACCGAAGCTGCAACGCTACGTCGAGTTGCACGGTGAACTTCCCGCAGATCGTCTCGGCACGAAAGATAGACGAGTACGGGAACGTGAAGTTCAACGACGAGAAGGCGCGTCTGGACAACTACGCGATTGAGTTACAGAACGACCCGACGGCGCAGGGCTACGTCATCGCTTATGGTGGCCGCAGAGGCCGGACGGGCGAGGCGCAGGCGAGAGCGGATCGTGCGAAGGACTATCTGGTGAACACGCGCGGGATAGACGCGAGCCGGATCGTGACGTTGGACGGCGGGTATCGGGAAGACCTGACGGTGGAGTTATGGCTCGTGCCGACGGGAGCGACGACGCCGACGGCCAGCCCGACGGTAGATCCGAGCGAAGTGCAACCGACAGCGCCTGCGCGACGCAGGGGCGCACGTCGTCGCGGTGACGATGAATAGTCGTTAAAGACAAACGCGCATCGTTCATCGTCAGTGTTTGACGATGGACGGTGCGCACTCAAACCGTCGGCGGGCGAGACTATCAAACGGGACGCCCCGCCCGCCGCCGACAAACTCGCACGAGAAGACAATGCTTGTGCACATAGAGCCGGATGTAAGAACCGGCGTCAGCGGAATTACGGCGCGTTGAATGGCAAACTAAGCGCGCCGCAACTGCGCAATACGATGAAGCGCATTCCTCCTATCGCGTTGCGCATCGGCGGGGTGAGATTCGCGAAATCTCACCCCGCTTTTTTTCTTCGGATGAAGACCCTATCGGCCCGCGCTCTCTCAATCGCGCCTTGAAACATTACCTCGCTTCGGCGCTCTCCTCTCTTCTCATCACACATCAAATCGAATCGTAACGCTTGAGTTTGCGATAGAGCGTTGAGAGGTCTATGCCGAGGATGTTGGCGGCGCGGGCCTTGTCTTGATTGACGGAGGAGAGCGTCTCGATGATCTGGCGGCGCTCGGTTTCGGCGAGCGTGGGGCGGAGTCCATCGGGGTCGCGCACGGTTTCGTGGCCGGCCACGTCGCGAACGCGCGGCGGGAGACTGTCGAGGTCAATCGTCGCGCCGCTCAGGGTAAACGCGCGCTCGACTGCGTTCTGCAATTCGCGGACGTTACCGTGCCAGTTGTAGTTGATGAGCGCGGCCAGCGCCGTCGGCTCGATGGATTTTTCATCGCGTCCCTGCTCGTGCGCCGTGCGCGTGATGAAGTGCCGGACGAGAAGCGGGATGTCTTCGCGCCGCTCGCGCAGAGGGGGCAGGTGAATCTCGATGACGTTGAGGCGGTAGAAGAGGTCTTCGCGGAAGCGGCCCTCGGTGACTTCGCGTTCGAGGTCGCGGTTGGTGGCGCAGATGATGCGCGCGTCGAAGCGGACGGCCCGCTCCGCGCCGACGGGCGTTACCTCGTGCTCCTGCACGGCGCGCAACAGTCGCACCTGCATGGCGGGCGTCACTTCTCCGACTTCGTCGAGAAAGATCGTGCCGCCCTCAGCCGAGCGAAAGAGGCCGGGCTTGTTGGCGACCGCGCCGGTGAATGCGCCCTTTGTGTGGCCGAAGAGTTCAGATTCGAGCAGCGTTTCGGGAAGCGCGCCGCAGTTGACGGCGACGAAGGGACGGTCGGCGCGCGGGCTGTTGTGATGAATGGCGCGCGCGATTAATTCCTTGCCCGTTCCCGATTCGCCTTCGATGAGAATGTTGGTGTTCGTGCCCGCGACCTTCTCGACGAGACGAAAGACGTGTTGCAATGCTTCGCTCGTGCCGATGATTTCAGAGAAACTGTAGCGGCGGTCGAGTTCGCGTCGAAGCGCGCGGTTCTCGCGAAACAGTGCGCGCTGGCGCAGTGCGTTCCTGACGGACTGCAAAAGGTCTTCGTTGACGAAAGGCTTCGTCACGTAGTCGTATGCGCCCTTGCGCAACGCCGCGACCGCCGAATCCACGGACGAGTAGGCGGTCATAACGATGACGATTGCTTCGGCATCCACGTTCTTGATGTGGTCGAGCAGCGCGAGTCCGTCCATCCCGGCCATGCGGATGTCCGTGAGCGTGACGGCGACATCCTCCGCCGCGAACGCTTCCAGAGCCTCCTCGGCGCTCGACGCCGCCGCCACGCGGTAGCCTTCGCCTTCCAGCAGGCGCGAAATAATGGCGCGCATCAAATCTTCGTCTTCGGCGATCAGTATCAGAGGTGCGGTCGTCATGTTAATCAGGTTCTTCCGTCGTCCGTGTTGAGAGATGAGTTCGACGCCGCTTCGTCATGCGACGCGCGCTCAGCCGTCTCTTTGAGTGCGGCATTATGCCCCAACAGAAATCTCGTCATGTACTTTTTGAGAAACAGGGCGTCAACCATTGCTCCGAGCAATCCGAGCGGCGAGGCGAACGAGACCGCATCGGTCATCAATGTCCCGCCCGCTCTCGGCTCGAACGTGTGCGTGTGACGCCAGCGTGCGAATGCGCCGCGCTGCATCTCGTCAACGAACCTGCGCGGCTCTTCCATCTCGACGATCCTTGAAGTCAAACGTTGGCGCACACCGAAGATACGCGCCTCCCACGTCACCTCTTCGCCGAGACTGATCAGGCCGGTGGTGACGCCGCCGACGGCCCTGTGCTTGAAGACGCTCGCGGCGGCGACGTGCGCATCAATGTTGCGCGCCACATTGAAACATCGCGCGGCGGGCGCGCGGATGAAGGTTTCGAGATGAATCGAAGGCATCTTCAGTTGCTCCGGGCTTCGCCGTCGGAGTTGACCGGCAGCGCGACGCGCACGATAGTGCCGCCCCCGTTGTTCGACGCAATCTCTATCGAGCCGCCGTGTGCCGTGACGATGCCGTAGCAGACGGCGAGGCCGAGGCCCGTGCCTGCGCCCGCAGGCTTCGTCGTAAAGAACGGGTCGAAGACGTGCGCCAGTGTGTCGGGCGCGATGCCTTGCCCCGTGTCCGCCACTTCGACGACCACTTCGCAGGCGCTCTCCATGAAGCGCGTGCTGACGTGGAGGTCGCCGCCGTCGGGCATCGCGTCGCGCGCGTTCAGCAGGAGGTTGAGAAAGACCTGTTGCAGTTGATCGGCATCGGCGGAGACGAGCGGAGCGCGCGCATCCCAGTCGGTCGTGAGGCGCAGGTGTTTGAAGGCTTTGTCGAAGCTGGCGAGGCGGATGCCTGCTTCGACGACGCGCGCCACGTCGAGCGGTGCGCGCGCGGGCTGGCGTGCGCGTGCGAAGTCCATCATGTCGCGCAAGACCTGCGTGATGCGCGCGATCTGCGTCCCGATGAGTCGCAGCATCTCGCGCGTTTCGCCGTCGTCGTCGTCGCCGTCTGCGGAAGCGGAGCGCGTCTGGAGTATCTGCACGAGCGACGAAATCGAAGCGAGCGGGTTGTTGACTTCATGCGCGACTCCGGCGGCGAGCGCGCCCGTGGCGGCAAGCTTTTCGGTACGGATGAGTTGCTCGTTCAGGGAGCGCAGGCGCTCGATGTCGTCGGCCATCTTGCGGCTCATCTCGTTGAAGGAGGCGGAGAGAAGTCCGACCTCGTCGTTGCTTTCAAGATTTACCTGCGCGCCGTAAGCGCCGCCCGCCACGTCCACGGCGGCCTCGGTCAGGCGACGCAGCGGGCGCGAGATGATGCGTATGACGAGCGCCACGAGAATCAGATTCGGCAGCAGTGCCGTAATCACGCTGAAGACTAGATAGCGTTTCCACGCTTCGAGCGGCTGATCGGTAAAGCTCCACCAGACGATGGGGACTTGCAGCAGGACGAAGCTGAGGACGGCGACGACCGCGATGGAGAGCGCGACTTTATAGGCGATGGGGAAGAGTCGAAACTGGTCGAGCGCCGACTGAAGCGAGAAGAGCTTGAAGTTCGTGATGGCGTAAGCGTAGATGATCACGCCGACGAGCACGAAGACCGAGCCGACGGGCAGCAGCGTGTAGTTGCCCGCGAGCGGGAGCGCGATATTGGCGAGCGTGTTCAGGACGCACGCGATGACGAGCGCCCAGATAATCGCGCCGAGTTGTTTGCCCCACAGACTGCCTCGATAACGTCTGAACTTTCCGTAGAGCAGCGCGAAGCCGTAGGCGAACACCCCGTAGACGTAGAGGCCGAAGGCGTAGGCGAGCGGTGTGAGTCGGATTTCAAATTGAACGCCGTCGAAGCGGACGCCGTTCCACATCATCCCCGCGATGGCGGCGGGGACGAGCACCGCGCCGGGCGCGAACACCACCGCCGCGCGCTTCACTGGCACAGGCCCGTTTTCGGGGAAGACCCACGCAAAGACGACGAGCGAGTATTGCAGCAGCAGCGCGATGACGAAGCTGACGCTGGCCCACGCTTCGGCTCCGAGTCGCCCGCTGCCGCTCGTGAAACCCCACAGCACGATGTCCTTGATCGTCCATAGCGCGAGGCAGGCGACGAAGGCCGCGAAGGTCTGGTGCGTGCGGCTGCGCGGCGCGGCTACGAAGACGTAGAAGCCGAGCAGCACGAGCAGGAAAAGAGAAAGGAGCAGCAGCGCGAGAAGCATAAGAGCGTGGCGCGTGGCCGGGCGTGGCGCGTGGCCGACAGTCAGGTGATGTGAAAACGCCCCGTGTCCGCTCGCGAAAAATTGGTCGCCAACCTTCGTTAACTGCTCCCGGCCCGGTCAGTACGGAATTAAGAAAGGACTCAGAATCAGGGCGGCGATGATGGACGAAACGCCGAACGCGAGCGGCCAGAGCCGGTTCGCCTCAATCATACCATCGCGCGCGACGAGCCGTTGAAGCAGAGCGAAGACGGGAAAGGCGACGACCGCGACGGGGATGGCGCAGGCCGCGCCGAAGAATGCGCCGATGCCGAAAAAAAGAACGCCGCCCGCCGCGCCCGTCGCCAGCCCCCAGACGAACCCAAGCAAGGCCGCCGAAACCAACGTCGTCGCCCACGAAGGACGCCCCGCATCGTCACGTCCGGCGTTAATCTGCCTGAACAACTTCGCGCCCATCGTCCGCCCGACGACGCAGCAAACGACATTCATCGCCAGCACCAGCAGGAATAATCCCCACTGAAAGTCTGGGCGGTTCATGGTGCTCCAGAACATTCTGAAGAAGATCGCGGCGGGCGGAAGCAGGCCGAGAAACATGCCGAAACGCGCGTAAGTCTGCCCGGTCGTAAACGCGCGCCCAACGGGTATGAGCGCCACTCCATCCCGCGCTCGTCGCGTCGGTGGGCGCGACTCGGTGCGGACGAGTTCAGACTTGAGCCAGTTCAGCCTCGCTCCGACATCATAGTCTGCGTGAGCGGGCCTGCAAATGCTTTGTGTACCGCCGGTGTCGTACATAATTCGCCTCCTCGCGGGGCGCTGGTGGTGTTGTTAAGCGCGTCTGTCTGTTGAATGTTAGACGGCTGACGCAGGCGCGCGCACTCCGCGTCGAGCAGGCGCGAGACGCCGACCGCCGACTCCCAATCGTCAAGCAGCGAATGCAACTCGATGGCGCGCGCGAACGTCCGCAGTAAAGTTTCACCGACCTCCCGCGCCGGTGAACCCGACCGCGACGACGAGGGACAAAGCCCGTGTGTCGTCTCGGACATGGCGGCGAGCGCGTGAAGCAACTCGATGCGGGCGCGTTCGCGGTGCGCGAGCAGGCGCGTGACGTTGAGC
>JBAVPI010000059.1:0-8244 GCA_049692915.1 Pyrinomonadaceae bacterium | reverse complement strand
TTGTGACCGCGAGTGTCACGCTCGAAAGCGGCGAACTGGCCGGAAGCGCCACCCGCCCGAACTCCAACCGCCGCCGGCGCGATAAAGAGTTGCCGCGTGAAGCTCAACGCGCGTTGCGCGAGTCGCTCGCTTCGCCCGCGAGGTTCAACCGTTGGAGTACGCCCGTAAGTGGTCTTTCCGTCTCCGCCATTCAGCCGATTGATCTGGACGACCAGCGTCGGTTGACGGTCATCGCCGTCAAAAACACGACGCAGAGTGGATTGCGAATCGTCGCCAATGGGCCCGACCTCGAACTGTTGACGCTGAATGATTCGGGGCAAGCCGTCCAAGTGCGCCCGATCAACCGGCTGCATCTGGAGGCATCATCGGTCGGAGGCGTGATTCCGGCGGGCGCGACCGTCTATTACGCGATCATTTACGAGGCACAGGTGCTTGACACGGCGCAGCGCGTGCGCCTGTCAATCGCACAGGACAGGGCAGCCGACCAGCCTGCTTCGACGGAACTGACCGGAGCGAACTAAAGCGGAAGGAGCGCGAGCGGCATGTACACGAATGGCGACGGCAGCAACGGGAACGGTAATGGCAATGGTAACGGGCGCAAGCGGGTGAAGCTGACGCTTTCGGACTTAAACGGCGTTGACACCGTTGACGACCATCCAGAAACACTGGGTGGTGAAGCGGATGAAGGTTCACGGCTGGATGCTTCACCGGGAGCGACGGCGGCAGAACTCAAACGCGAATCTAAACAAACACCTCCGGGGCAAGCCGAACTCAAAGACGCGGATGAGACGCTGATCGACGACGAGACGGAGGAGAATTTAGAGCTGCTCGAACGAGTCGAGAAGCGGAAGCGCAGGACTCGTCTGCTGCTCTCATTCGGCATTATCGGCTGCGCCGTCTGCGCACTTCTCGGCGTGGGCTACCTTTGGCTCTTCGCGGGAAGCGAGGAGTCATACCGTGTGAGGAACACATCCGCCAGAAATCGCGCTGGCGAGGGTGCGGCGAACAGCAACACTTCGCCGCAGGCTCTGACCGTCGAAGAGATCACGCGCGAGTTGAACGGTAATCGAAATGCAAATAGCTCGACCGTCGAGGGTCAGACCGCCCCGCCCGTTTCGTCAGTGCAGGACGGAGCCACAATGGAGCGGGGCGGTAGCCCCGTAACCTCCCGCCTGCCGCTCGGCGACTACTCGACGACGGTAGTGCCCAGCCCATCACCGCAACTTTCACAGTCGGCAGCCGGGCAGAACGTCAGCGGCACCGCGACGGGAAACCAAATCGCTAGCGGGGAAACGCCCGCCACGGGAGTAGGTGACGGTGTAAACAGGGCGCGGGCTGGAAACGCGACCATTGGAAGCCCGAGTCCTGAGCGTTCGATTCGCGTCAGCGCATTGAACAACGCGGGCGCGAACGGCGGGAGGAATTCCGCAAGTCTCGATAATCAGTCGAGGCTTACATCCACGCCTGCGGAAAGAAGGACGGGACAAGTGAGCCTGCCGCCGCTCGGCACGATGTTGCCCGTCCGCACGCTCGGCACTCTTTACACATTACGCTCCGAAGGCTACGTGCGAATGCAACTGACGCGCGCCGTTTCAGGGCAAGGCTGGTCATTGCCGCGCGGCACGGAACTCTACGGCGTTGCGCGTAGCTCCGACTTCGAGATCGGGCGCGCTTACGTTCAAATCATCGGCTTCATTGACCCGAGCAGCAACCGACTCGTCCGATTGCAGGGAAGCGTATTGGGAAGCGACGGCGCGGATGGCTTGCGCGGGCGAAAGCACAACCTGAATTCCGGCTGGGGGCGTGCGTTGAGGATCGCCGGGGCAGGCGCGCTCGAAGCGTTAAGCACCGTCGCGGCAGGGATCGGTAGAAGACCCGTTTATGTCGGCGACGTTTACGGCTCCAGCGCGCCGCGCATGACTTCGCCGCTCATGCAAGAACTCAACGGCATCGCCTACCGGCAAGGGCGCGCGGGATTCGTCGAAGTTCCGGCTGGGACAAGCGGCTACATTCTGGTGATGACCAGCCCGCGCGAGATCGAAGGCGTTGATGCCGGCGCGAGGCTACCGGTCGAAGATTTGCGTCGTTTGTCTGACACGGGGCAAGAGCGCGAAGCGACGAGGGTTTCCGAAGCCGAACTCGCTGAACTAATGACGAGCGGCGATGCGGAAGCAATCCGTCGTGCGCTGCCACGCATGACGCCGGAGATGCGCCGCGTTGCGGAAATCGTTTTAGCCCAACAGTAAGAAAACTCTGCACGGGTGAAAAGAGGTCTTCACCCGTGCAATGTAATCGTAATAAGCCACAGGAAAGCCGAAGAAAATGATTCCTCCGCCCGTACCAGTCCAGCCGCAACTCAACCCGCGCGAAGTGCTGCGCGAGGAAGGGAAAGAAGGCATCGCCGCGCGTTTATTGGGTGCGGGCTACCGCATTCAATCGCAGCTCCTCGACGACTACGTTCAAGTGTTGCGGAGCGGCAAAATCTGGATGATCGAAGGCGAAGCGGGAAGCGGAAAGTCGGCGGTCGCGCTCGCAAGTCACGTCGCGTTCGGGATGACGATGTTTCCGATTCAAGGTATGAGCGAATTGCGACTGGGCGACTTGATGTACGAATGGGATAGCGTTGCACAGAGCCAGTTCGTCATTCAATCCGTATCTTCGTGCGCGCGAAGTTTGGAGGAAGCGCAAAGCGAGCAGTACCAGTTGAAGTTTCTGAAACTGGGGCGTGCGCTCAATGCCTATCACTTCGCGGGACGAACGGGCAAAGTCCCGCTCCTGTTCTTCGACGAAGTGGACAAGCTGCCCGAACATTTACAAGACATGCTGCTCGGACTCTTGGAATGCGGCTACGCTTACGTCCCGCACTACGAGCAGCCCATCGGCATCTACGACCGCGAAATCGTGGGGACGGATCGAACGAGCTTTCCTTTAGCGATCTTCACCTCGAACAACCTACGCTTCAAGCTCTCGCCGCCGTTTCGCTCGCGCTGCTTCTACTCGTGGCTCGACCGTCCGACGCCGGAGGAAGAAGTAATGATTCTACGGACGCGCGTCCCCGATGCGTCGCCGCAGCAAGTGCGAGCCGTCGCCAAGATCAACGAGTCCGTTAAGGCGATTCCGGGCGTGCAAAACAAACCGGGCTTAAGAGAGTTAATTGACTTACTTGGCGCGTTCGTGCGCGACGAAGTGCGCGTCGTGGGCGAGGATGTGCTGGGTTCTTACGTCGGCTATCTGGCGAAGCAGCAGAGTCAGGCGAAGAGCCTGAGGCTCGCGCTCGCGCGCGTGGCAAGCGAAGTTCATTTGCCGGACGCCATGATTGACGCTCGGGTGGCACAAGCCTTCGGGCGTGAGCAGCTTTACATACGAGAGGCGGCGTGATGCGAAAGCCTAAGAACAAAGTGAGGCGCGCAGGCGACCCACCCAGAGAGACCAAACTCGCGCTTCCCAAACTCACGCCGAAGATGGTTGTAGGCTTTGTGGCGACGTTGATTGTTCTCTTACTGCTTTTCGGCGGCGACATCCGGCGCGCTCTCGTGGGTGGCTACAATCCGCGCATCGCGTTCGCGCGCGGGGACGGAACTGACAGGCGCGCTTCGCGTCGCGCGAGTGCAAGCCCGGCGCAAGATGCCCCGGTCTTCGACGGCGAGGTGTATCGCACCGAAGGGCGACTCCGAGAAGCGAGCGCGATAGCCATCGCCGCATCGCTCTCCGGCGTCGCCAGCAGTGTCGAACGTCGCCCCGTCCAAAATGTTGACGGTCTGATTGCGGAAATCATCAACCGCCGCCTGCTTCCGCCCGGCGTCGAGTTCGTACCCGAAAGAAATCTCTTCGTCTCCGCACACAGCACGATCTACTTACGATTCCGCCCCGATCCGTTCGGCGTTGAAGTCCTCTCACTGGGGCGTGAACGCTTGGACGGCGCTGGGCTGCTGGTGCGAGTGCCTGACGACGTGAGCGATGAACCGCAACGCCGGCGGCGGTACTTCTATTCGTTCCGTCTGGAGAACATCAACGTGCCGGAGGCGTTCGCGCCTGCGAGCAGCGTACAGGCCGCCGGATGGCAGGTTGACCACTTCGACACGCAACTGCCGGAAGGCGCGAACATGGAGCAACTCGTCCGGTGGACGCGCCAGCACGGCGAGCAGAGCCGCTAATTTAAGAAACGGCACTCTTCGAATGAGTTTCATCAATCGCATTCAAATTTACGACGCCGAGCGAGGCTTGCCGCGCCGCGCCGACGAGCCTTACCTGCCCGCGTATCACGCCTTCCTGCGCTGTCTGCGGGACGCCGGACAGGTAATGATGATGCTCATGTGCGGCGCTCTCTCAGCCTCTTTTCTGTGGCTTGCTGCTCGTTATTTCGGCGCGGGCTTCTACGCTCAAATCATCTACGCCGCGCTGATGTTCGCCGCTTTCCTCATCGCGTGCGCCGAAAGCGTGCAGGTCTTACTGCCTTACTACCAGTTCAATCAACTGCTGACTTACGGCACGGCGCAGTGGGCATCTCCCCTTTACCTCGAAGGCGCGAACTTCGCGCGATCTGTGAGAGAGCCTTTACAGGGGGGCGAGTTGGAACTGGGGAAGCTGCCGCGTGCGCTTCGCAAGCCATTTCGTTTCACATTGACGCCGGAAACCGCGCTCGGCTCGCTCGTCTTCTTCGGCCCGCCGCGCTCAGGCAAGTCCGTGTTGCTGATGAACTACTTGCGCTGTCTCGCGCGCTCCGGCTGGTCGTCAGTCATCATTGACCCGAAAGGGGAGTTGTTCGAGTATTGCGCTCGTTACTTCCGGCGCGTCTATCGTCTCGACTTCCAAAACCCCGAATGCTCGGATCGTTGGAACTTTATCCTTCAGTGCAAAGGCAACAAAGAGTACGCGCACATGATGGCGACCATCATGCTCGGACTCGAAAGCACGAAATACTCCGGGACTGACCCGTTCTGGTCGGAAGCCGAAGTCGCGCTCCTGACAGCAATTCTTCTCTACGTCCCGACCATCGTGGATCATCCGACGCCGGCAATGATTCACGAGTTCATTGCGCTCCGCACCTATGACCAATTGTGTGACGAACTGACGAACAGCGAGAACCACGACATTAAGGTTCAGTGGGGCACGTTTACGAAAGCGCCCGACCAGACGCGAGGCAGCGTCTTCACAGGCTTGGCGGCGAAAATAAATCCCTTCACGATTGACGCGGCGAAAGCCGTCACAGCTTCCATTCTTTTACGCGAATACAAACTCGGAGTGCGCTACATAGACTTTGAAGAACTGCGCGAACCCGGCACGGCGATCTTCATCGTCATTCCGGAGGGCGCAGCGTCACGCTACAAGATTCCGCTCGCCACTTTCATGGGGCAAGCGGTCGAACACTTACGCGCCGGAGAGGTTGACGAAAGAACGACTCCGGTAATGTTCGTAGTGGACGAGGCGGCGCATGTGCCCATCGCCAATTTGAAAGAGATTCCCGGTGTCGGTCGAGGGCGTCGGTTCGGCGTGATGCTCTTCTACCAGAATATCTCGCAAGGCTTCGACATGTACGGCGAGCACGGCTTCAACTCTATCTTAGGTTCAATCAACACGAAAACGTTTCTGCCGGGGTGCGACCATGTGACGGCGCGCTATGCCTCTGAACTCGTCGGGCAGACTACGGTCTGGGGACGCGGCTTCGATGATTCGCCCGGCACGCAGCTTGACCGTGCACGCACCAACGAGACGAGCCGCTCTCTCATTGACCCGGCGGAAATCCGGCAACTGCCAGTGCATCGTCAAGCGATCACCATCGTCGAGACGATGCCGCCAGTGAAATGGACGTTTCCGAAATCGGCGAAGACGGGGATGCGCGCCCTGCCTCGCAGGTACGGACTCCCGCGCATCGTCAACTTCACCGAAGCCGAACGCGCGACGAGCGAGCGTCGTTTAGCTGAGAGCAAGCGGGGGCAGCTTACGGACGGAACGCGCGATGAGGTGAGAGAACACGGACAGGAACGCGCTCACACCATCACACAAGCGGCATCAGCCCGGACGGAGCATTCGGAATACCGGATCGAGCCTTTAACTATTTCGAGAGTCATAACCGAAGAGGTCATCAAAGAGAAGACGCGCGAGTGCATGGATCATCTCGCGGCGCATTTCGATAGTTCGCCGCCGGAGCAAACAACGCCACCCCTTACGGAGACTACGCTCGACAGAATCCTTAATCCTTGAGATTTCATCCGCTCTAGCCCGATGGTGACGGTGATATGCTGCCATGACGAACGAACAATCGCTTAATACCAACTCCGCGCGCGGCGGAAGACTTCGCTTTACTTTCGTCATCGCCGCGCTGTCGGTTCTGTTGTTCATCGCCGCGCTCGTCTTCTCGGCATGGACGCGCGAGCAGAAGCACGAAGCGAACATGCCCGTCCCGGCAATGGAAACTCTGGTGCTCGCGCTGCGGACTTTTCATCAGCAGACAGGAAGATTCCCGCGCGATTTCCGAGAACTAGATGAGAGGGTCTGGCGCGGCGAACGAAGCGGGCAAATCTCGCCGGACGGAAAATCTCTCGTCGCACCTGCTTCGCGCTACTACTACACGCTTCACACTGTTAATCCGGATGACCCTACGCGAGCGACCGCTCCAGCGAAAGCGGGCATCTGGGCAGTGCCAACAGGCGAACGCGCGCAGGAAGCGGCAACTTACTTCTGGTACGTCACGCCGCGCGACATCGAGCGGTGGATGGGACCCGCCCTGACGCGCGAGAACATCGGCGCGCTCAGAAGCATCCCGTCCGAGGAACAACTCGCGCTACTCGTTATGACCCGTCAACCTGCTGGTGCCGTCGCCTCACAGCCTCCGTCAAAAGGCATCTTCTCTATCTTCTAAAGTTACTTGTAAAAGTCTAAATTTTAACTTACAGGCAGGTGTTTCTAGGTCTGACACCACAAATCCGTATTTCGTAGAATTCCAATTCCACAGAAGAACCTTTTTGTGGAGTTACATATTGGACTTTACAGTTGAAATTTGTTATTGGCAGGAGATGACAAACTCAAGGAATAGCGGGGTAGCGCAGAGTTAAATTGCTCGTAACATATCTTCTCGCCAAATATTAAGATTACTTCGGAAAATCTGATAAAAGAGTCTCTCACGACACTCCAGCACGTCTATGAAACATTCCTCTTTCCCACCTGTTTATTTAGAAAATTGCAAACTAACATTCAATTTTTTGAATAATGACAAATATATCTGACTGATAAACAACATTCAATATGATGAGATTCAGACACTTAATATAAAAAGGAGAAACACAATGCTATTGGAATGTCATTTGCCTCTTAGTATTTTGACGCGATTGATTTGACAATTAGCTAAGTTTCGGGACGCTGCAACTCCTTTACGCTTTATCCCCGAACGCATGACGGAACCGCAATAATTTGTAAGGAGTCTGTTTCATGCGCAGTGTACCGAATACGCAAGTTAATTTCATTTCAAACCACGACGAATACTTTAACGTGCTGCTGCACGCTTCTCTCCTCAAAGAATCGCTCCACAGAATAATTGTGTGTCTGAATTGGCGTTACGCTAAGAATGGAGGCTTCATGTCTTCAGCTCTAGGACCGAGACATTTTGCAAAGATTGTCAGCTTGCTTGTCCTTGTGTTCTTAGGTTTCTACCCACAAACATCTGAGGGTAAGGCTGCAATCGGCAACTGCACAAACGCGATTGTGGATTGGGAGAAGAAGGGAACAGGGAGCAATTCATATCGCCGTTGGATAGACCCAAGTTTTAGTAGTGCAGAGAAGGATTTGATTGAAAAAGCACTTCGCATCGCTGTAAACCGCATCCAGAAAAAGAGTAACTGGGAGCAGATTAAAGACCTTTACACATATGCCTGGATCACTTCCGATAGCTTGGCTTCCTCGGGAATCTGCAACGGAGCTGATATGAGGCAGAATTTACTCTTCAATCAACTTTACTGGCTCTCCGTGCCAAATGGAAAAAACGACACGGCACAACCGTTTCCAGACATATACATCAGGAAAGGATATGAACAAACAACGAAAGGATATACTGGGTGGGTTGCCAGAGCACCATACGATACAGTCAAGATTTTCTGGGACTGGGACATAAAAGAATGGCGACTGAGCGACGACAGTAAATTTGAAATCACCCTAAACAACTATTACGTAAATGCGGGAAGGATATATTCTGATCCTGAATATTGGGCTGGCACTATCGCTCACGAGATGGGACACAACTTAGGACATCGG
>JBAVPI010000058.1:0-5506 GCA_049692915.1 Pyrinomonadaceae bacterium | reverse complement strand
GGCCACCGCGCCGCCGACGGCGAGCGTCAGAGGGCGCGGGCGTGCCAGCAGGATAAAGAGCGCCGCGCAACCGAATCCGAGCGGCACGCGCCAGCGCTGCATCCACGTTCCGCCCCTACGCGCCACTCTTGCTCACCTCCAACGCCGCCGATTTCACTTCGCTTGCGCGGCCCAGTCTTTCAGTGACCGCTTCAAGCACGCGCCCGACCGGGATGTCCATGCACACCCACTGCGTGCACGCGCGGCGGTGACAGTCTGTGCGGCAAAGGATGTCTTCGCGCTCGACGCAGATGTCGGCGGCGCGGGGGCTGCCGTTGCGCCACCACTCGGTCGGGCCGAAAAGTCCGACGACGGGCGTACACGCCGCGACGGATAAATGCGTTGGCCCTGTGTCACCTCCGACATAGACAGCGGCGCGGCGCGCGAGCGCGTAAAAACCTTTGAGCGACAGACTCGACGGCAGCGCCGCGCCGTGGCGACTTGAAGACGCGACGCGCGCGGCCAACTCTTCTTCACCGGGGCCGTAAGTGACGGCGGAGCGCAACGCATGACGCGCCCAGAGTTCGTCGGCCAGCGCACCGAAGCGCGCCGCGTCCCAGAGTTTCGTCGGCCAGCCGCCACCGGGATTCAAAATCGCGAACCTTTGTCCAATCTCCCGTACGACCGCATCGGCCTCGCGCTCGTGTCGGGCTGAGACGTTGATCGGAAACTCGAAAGAGTCGGCCTCCAACGGCAACTCAATTCCGAGCGCACCCGCCGCGAGCGCCAGATTTTTTCTGATGACGTGCGTGCGAAGCGGGACGTTAACGGCCTCGGTCAACAGAAAGCGGCTGGCCGGTTCGCGCAGGGCTTCGCGCCCGAAGCCGAAACGCAGACGTGCGCCGGAGAGTCGTGCGATGAAAGCTGATTTGAGAAGTCCCTGAAAGTCTATCGAGAGGTCGAAGGGTGAGGCGCGCAGACGGCGTAACTGCCGGCGCGTTGCCGACAGCGTCTCCCCAGACACCGGCCAGCGCCTCAGCCCCTTCGTGTCCACTTCGATGAGGCGATCCAGAATCGGGTTGTCTCGCAAAATTTCCGCCGCGCCGCGCTCCACCGCCCACGAAATTTCGGCCTCCGGCAGCGCACGCCGCAACGCCGCCAACGCGGGCAGCGTGTGCACGATGTCGCCGATGCTTCCGAGTTTGACGATTAAGATACGCATAAAAATGGTGATAAATACTAAATGATGAACGATGAGTAGGAACTCGTCTTTTACTCATCCGTCATGACTCATCCGTCACGCCTCGTCATTCATCACTCATCACTCTCTTCACCATGTTAGTCGAAGAATGATCCTTCGGGTCGCCGACGATCTGCACGCGCCCGCCGTAGGAACGCACCACGTCGCGCTCCGGTACGGTGTCGGCGGTATAGTCCGTGCCTTTGGCGTGAATGTCGGGACGAATGGCGAGCAGCAGCGCCTCGACCGTCGGTTCGTGGAAAATCGTGACGAGGTCAACCGAGCGCAGGCTCGCGATAATTTCTGCGCGTTCGCGTTCGGGAACGAACGGGCGGCCCTCGCCTTTGAGAGCGCGCACCGCCTCGTCGCCGTTGATGCCGACCACGAGCAGATCGCCGAGGCCGCGCGCCGCTTCAAGATAGCGCACGTGCCCGACGTGCAGGATGTCGAAACAGCCGTTGGCAAAAACGATGTGCGCGCCGTGTCTCCGCGCAATCGCCACGCGCGCGATGATGCGGTTGCGTTCGAGTATGCGCGCCGTCGCGCCTGCCTTCCGTTGTTCATCGTTCGCGGACATGTGGAGAAGATAGATGAAGCGGGCCTGTCATTCAATCGGCGGCGGGGCGGCGGCGTCGGCAGCCTGTTTGAGATAGTAGCCGATGATGAGCCAGACCGACTCGTTGTAATTCCTCACGCCGGAGCGCACGCCGTTGATTTTCAGATAGACGTGATTGAGTCCTTCGCCGAAGTTGCTGAGCCTTCCCTGATACTGCGCCCAGAAGTTCGCGCGGGCTTTCAAATCTGCGCGCGGCCCTTCGTTGATGCTCGTGACAATCTCCCTGTAACGAACGGGCGCGAGGCGATAGAGCACGCCGAGCACGCGCAACGCGTTCAAGTAACCGGAGTAGCGCACGTAGGGGTGCGACGCTTTCGTGCAAACGAGGAAGGCGACGAAATTCGCTTCGTCCTCGCGCGCGAATCCGCGTGAGTGTGCCATCTCGTGCGCGACGGCGAAAGGCAGATCGGGGTCGGGTTGGAGACGGTTGTAGTTGGGTTCGCCTGTGAAGGGCGAATAGACGCCGGAGATGCCGAAACGACTCAACAGACCGGAGAAGTAAACAGGCTTCGGCGGCCCGCCCGCGCCGCTCGCCACGCCGCGCAGCAGCGGCTCCGCTTCGTAAGCCGCTTCGAGCACATCGTAGAGTTCCGCGTGCGTCAGGGGCATCCGGCTGCCGCTCCCCTCCAACGGCACTTCAGCGCGGCTCTCCGAGTAGCTTCGATTGATGCCTTCGACGACAGCGCGGCTGATGGATTCGATCTCCTCCGCGCTCGGCTCGCGCGCTTCGAGCCGGAGCGTCGCGGCCAGCGGCTGGCGTTCGTAGTTGAATCCGAAGGCGAGCAGGAAAATGAGCAACGTGAAGCCGCAGAGCCACAGCACGCGCGCGAGCGTGGAGAGCAACAGGCGGCGTGCCTGCGCGCGACGCACGTAGAGCCGTCTCGTCCACCAGACGAGCCAGAGGACGGACGCGACGGCGAGCGCCGCCAGTAAAAGTTCGGCGAGCGAAAATCGGAAGAAGCGCGTGAAGGCGAAAACTCTTGGGGCGATGGGGAAAAGACGACGGCTGTAATAATTTTCGACGAACCGTGGAGCGAGGGCGGCGAGAAGTTGCAGCGCGAACAGGCTCGCGAGAAAGGCCAGCGGCTTGAGCACGAGCTTCCACGACGGCGTTGGCACGGAAGGAGAAGCGTGGCCCGCAGAATCTTTCGGCGGCATCAAGCCACCTCTTGCGACACCGAAGCGAGAAGTTCCTGCGCCGTGACGCAGGCCGTGCCGCGCTTCATCACGACGAGTCCGCCCGCGTAATTCGCGAGGCGCGCGGCGTCGGCGTGGCTCGCGCCGGATGAGAGAGCGAGCGCGTAAGCCGCGATCACCGTGTCGCCCGCGCCCGTCACGTCCACCGCCGCGCGCGAGCCGACGGCTTCGAGATGCAGAGGCCGCACGCCTTCTTCGATGAGCAGCATCCCCTGCGCCCCGCGCGTGATGAGCAGCGAGCTATAACCGAGTTGCGCGCGCAAATTTTCGCCCGCCGCCGCGAGCGCATCGTCGCTGTCGAGCCGTAGGCCCAGAACGTGCTCGACCTCATCGCCGTTCGGCGTCGCCGAGGTGAATCCGTGAAACTCACGCAAACGGAAGCGCGAATCAACGAGCGCAGGCATCTTCGTCCGCGACGCGTGTTCGCGCAGAAAATCCGCCGTCTCCGAATCGGCCACGCCATAGTTGTAGTCGGAGACGATGAGAGCGTCAGCCTCGTTCACGGCGCTTCGCAGGTGTTCAGAGAGGCGCGCGCGGATCGCCGTTCCGTGTTGCGTCTCGCCCTCGTAATCAATGCGAATCACTTGCTGTCTGTTCGAGTGGGCGTGCCCTGCGAGGACGCGCGCTTTGGTCGTCGTCCTCGTCTCTTGCGAGACGACTACGCCGCCGCAGTCAACGCCCGCCGCCGTGAGTTTCGCGAGCAACACCTGCCCCGCTTCGTCATCGCCGACGACGCCGATGATGGAAGCGCGCGCGCCGAGCGATGCGAGATTCGCCACGCAGTTGGCCGCGCCGCCCGGCACTGTCTCCGTCCGCTCGTGTCGCAGAATGAGCACCGGCGCTTCGCGCGAGACACGGCTGATCTCGCCGTACAAAAACTGGTCGGCCACCAGATCGCCCACGACCAGAACGCGCCGCTCCGCGAACGCGTGCACCAACGCTGCGAGCCGCTCCTTCGTCGTCAATGTTCGCTCAACAGGCATAGTGTATGAGCGTCGAGTGATGAATCATAAGTGTTGAGCAAAAGTCCGTTTTCTCTCACCACTCATCATCCATCACTCGACGCTTTCTCTCACTCACTCAACATTTTCTTTGATAATGGCGCGCGCGGCTTCCAGTAAATTCTCGGCGACGAGGTCGGGCTGGTGTGTCCATGCGGCGCGTTGATGCTCCCACTCGCCGCGCCCGTAGCCGCTTAAGACGAAGGCCGCGCGGACACCGGCGTTGCGCGCCAGTTCGGTGTCGCTGTAGCGGTCGCCGACCATCCAGCATCGCGATAATTCGAGTTGAAAATCTTCAGCCGCGCGACGTATCAATCCCGGCTTCGGCTTGCGGCAATCACAGGTCGAACGGTACGGCGGCTCGCCCACGGTCGGGTGATGCGGGCAGTAGTAAATCGCATCGAGGCGCGCGCCGCCCTCTTCCAACACATGCGCGAGTTGATTGTGAACCTGACCGATCATCTCTTCGTTGAAATATCCGCGCGCGACTCCCGCCTGATTCGTCACGAGGATGGCGAGCCAACCGGCTTCACGCAAAAGACGGAGAGCCTCCGCCGCGTAAGGAAAAACGCGGTAGCGCGAGACATGGTTGACGTAGCCGACCTCCTCCGAGATCGTCCCGTCGCGGTCTATGAAGACCGCACGCCGTTTTTTCGATGCGCTCATCGCGCGACCTCCAACATGCCCCGCCGTGCGAGAGCTTTCGTCGCGCGCGCGAACACGTCGGCGGGCGTGATGGCGGTCATGCAACGATGGTCAATCGGGCAATCGCGCAGCATGCACGGCGCGCAGACGGGCGGCTCGCGCACGACTTCGGCGAGTGTCGAAAAGGGTCGCGTGGTGAGCGGATTGGTCGGGCCGAAGATGACGACGACGGGGCACGCGAGCGCGGCGGCGATGTGCGCCGGGCCGGTGTCGTTGGTCACGAGCAAGTCCGCGACGCTCAACAGGGCGGCGGTCTGCGCGAGAGTTGTCCGGCCCGTCAACAGGACGGGGCGACGACGCATGTGCGCGACGACTTCATCGGAAATTTCCCGTTCCTCGCTCGCACCGATGAGCGCCACGTCAGCGCCCATCTCATCAATCAGCATGTCTGCGAGCGCGGCGAAACGTGCGGCGGGCCAACGCTTGGCACGGCTGTTGGTCGAGCCGGGACAGAGCGCGACGAGAGTGCGTCCGAGTCGTGCGCCGCTCGCCTTCAACAACCCGCGAGCCTCAAGCCGACGCGCCTCCGAGACGTTTAATTCAAGGCGCGGCGCTCTCTCTTCGATTCGCGACTCGCCGCCGAGCAGGCGCTCAGTCTCCGCGATGATGTTCAGATAATAAAAAACTTCGTGACGTTGCGCCCGCCAGATGGGAACGGCCAGCGTGTGCGTGAGCAGTGCGCGTCGCTTGTCCGTCCCGTAGCCGACGCGGAGGGGGACGCGCGCGGCAGAGGCGACGAGCGCAGGCTCGAACGCGTTCGGGAGCAGC
>JBAVPI010000057.1:0-2429 GCA_049692915.1 Pyrinomonadaceae bacterium | reverse complement strand
GGCGCGCTCTTTCAGCACACGACGAACCCCGCGGTGGCGACCGGCGACGGGATGGCGATGGCTTACGCGGCGGGCGCGGAGTTGGCAGACATGGAGTTCGTGCAATTTCACCCGACGGCCTTAAACGTCGAAGACGCCCCGCGCTTTCTGTTGTCTGAAGCGTTGCGCGGCGAGGGCGGCGTGCTGCGCAACGCCCTCGGCAAACGTTTCATGCCCCGCTACGACGAGCGCGCGGAACTCGCGCCGCGCGACATCGTGACGCGCTCCATCATCTCCGAGATGGAGCGGACGGGCACGCGCACCGTCTATCTCGACATGACTGCCTTCGCCGCGCGCTTTCTCCGGCAGCGTTTCCCCAAAATCTATGCGACGTGCGCGGAGCACGGCCTCGATCTCGCGTCCGAGCCGATTCCCGTCTCTCCGGCCGCGCACTACATCATGGGCGGCGTCCGCACAGACCTCGACGGGCGCACGACGCTTCGCGGCCTCTACGCGGCGGGCGAAGTCGCCTGCACGGGCGTCCACGGAGCGAACCGTCTCGCGTCCAACTCTCTGCTCGAAGGCTTGGTGTTCGGCGCGCGCGCGGGACTCGCGGCGACGGGCGATTTAACGAAAGACGAAGTGATGGCGACGCGCGCCGACGGGCGCAGGCCGGAAGCGACGGATGAATCCATTATCCCGCGCGAAGATTCCGGCAGGAGCGGCGCGGAGGCGCTCGCCGTGCGCAAGCGCGTCCGGCGTCTGATGTGGGAGCGCGTCGGCATTCTCCGTTCACGCCAATCGCTGACGCGCGCACTCTCGGAGTTTGAGCAGATCGCGCGTGCGCGCCTGCGTCCGACCTCACGCAACCTCGTCAACGTCGCCACAATCATCGCGCGCTCCGCCCTCTGGCGCGAAGAGTCGCGCGGCGGGCACTTCCGCGTTGATTTCCCCAGACGCGACGACGAACACTGGCAAGTCCATTCGATAATTCAGAAGGACTCAGGGATTTCTTCGAGTCAACTTGTAGGGTTTGACGCAAACTCGCTCTTAAAACACGCGGATGCCTGATTCACACAGAAAATATCTCAACCGAGCCATATTATTTCTTCTTGAAACCATATTATTCCCCCTCGAAACATCGAATATGTGTTCGGAACATAATGATTGAGCCACGGCACACGCTTTATTTCCACTTCAAACATTCAAATGAGTCGTTAGACACAATTATTTCCGACCGGAACACAGTTATGAGTGCCCGGATACAATTATCAGTCACCGGAACATACTTCTGAGTAGTTAAAACCAATTTATGAATGAACGGAACGCGCTTCTGAGTCAACGGAACGCACTTCTGAGTGAATGAAACACACTTCTGAGTGAACAGAACACGCTTCCGAGTAACCGTAACCGGATTATTGCTTACCGGAACACACTTCTGAACGACCGGAACACACTTCTGAGCGGCTAGCACATACTTCTGAACGACCGCGCACCGTAATTTACTGTTTTTGCGAAGTGACGCGCTAAATGAACGATAACATTGCATTTCGAGATGATAAACCGGGGGCTTCTATCTTTCCATCTTTGCTTAACGGCACATCTACGCTAAGACGAAAGACGACTCTTTAACAATGGCGCATTACGAAAAGTTACACGATTGGGCGCTTGAGCCGCGCGAAGCCGTGGCGTTGCAGAAACGCCTGCGCGAGAGCGTGCGCGTCGAGCCTTTGAAGAAGAAAATCGAGACGGTGGCGGGCGCGGACATCTCTTTTAACAAGTACGAACCGACGCTGTACGCCGGAATCGTCGTGCTGCGTCTGCCGTCGCTGGAAATCGTCGAAGAGGTCGGGGTTGTGTGCGAAACTAAGTTTCCATACGTGCCGGGGCTGCTCTCTTTTCGCGAGTCGCCGCCGCTGCTGGATGCTTGGGCGAAGTTGAAGACCGAGCCGGACGCGGTGATGTTCGACGGGCAGGGCATCGCGCACCCTCGTCGCGTCGGCATCGCTTCACACGTCGGCCTTTTGATTAACCGCCCGACGCTCGGCTGCGCCAAATCGGTGCTCGTCGGCAAGTACGAAGAGCCGGACGCCGAACGCGGCAGTTGGACGCCGCTCGTGGATAAGGGCGAGACGATAGGCGCGGCCTTACGGACGAAAACGCGCGTGCATCCGATTTACGTCTCGCCCGGTCATCTGATTGATCTGGAAGGCGCGATTGAATTAACGCTGCGATGCGACGGCGGTTATCGCCAGCCTGAGCCGACACGACGCGCGCACCTGCTCGTCAACGCATTGCGAAGGGGCGAACGCCAGCCCACCTCGGAAACTTCCGTGGAAAGGTCAAACGACGCGGCGACGAATCAAGGTCAATTCGATTTTTGAATCTCTTCACCGGATTTTTCGCCGGTTCGGTCATAAGAGTTACGGGCGGCGGCTTCGACTTTGAAT